>JAPLME010000009.1 GCA_026387175.1 Candidatus Omnitrophota bacterium | reverse complement strand
ATAGCTCTTCACCGTCGCCTTGCCCTTCTGAGCCAGAGTAGCTAGGATCGATGCTGTAAGGGTGGTCTTGCCATGATCGATGTGACCGATCGTACCGATGTTCACGTGCGGCTTGGATCTTACGAATGCTTCTTTTGCCATGAAATTCCTCCGATTTTAATTATCGTTACTACTTCCTTAATTTACTGCGTCCGCTTGTCTCTATTATTTTTTCGGACAAATTCTTGGGCACTTCCTGGTAGAAAGAAGGCTCCATTGTATATGATGCGCGGCCTTGAGTCAAGCTTCTTAGGCTAGTCGCGTATCCGAACATCTCGCTAAGCGGCGCCAGCCCTTTGATGACTTTAAGATTTCCCCTGTCGTCTATCCCGTCGATCTTTACCCGACGGGAACTCAGGTCCCCTATGACATCGCCCATATAGTTGTCGGGCGTTACGACTTCAAGGTTCATGATCGGTTCCAGAAGCACGGCCCCGCCATTCTTCATGCCTTCGTTGAATCCTAATATCCCTGCCATATGGAACGCCAGATCCGATGAATCAACTTCGTGAAACGAACCGTCGACAAGTTTCACGTCGACATCGTTTACGGGATAGCCCGCGAGACATCCGCTTTGCGCGGCCTCGGCAACGCCTTCTTTGATCGATGATATAAATTCTCTCGGGATCGCGCCGCCGATGATCTTGCTTTCAAAAACTATTCCGGTGCCTTTCGCCCCCGGAGCAACATCGAAAACGACGTGCCCATACTGGCCTCTGCCTCCGGACTGCTGAATAAATTTACCGACCGCCCTGGACTGCTTGGTGATCGTCTCCTTATATGCGACCTGCGGCTTATCGACGCTGGCCGCGACGCTGAATTCCCTGAACATACGATCGATGATTATCTCCAGATGCAGCTCACCCATTCCGCTTATGATAGTTTGACCGGTCTCTCTATCATACCTGACCCTGAATGTCGGATCCTCGTCACAGAGCCTGTTCAACGCCATCCCGAGCTTCTCCTGATCGGCCTTTGTCTTGGGCTCTATCGCCATGGATATGACGGGCTCGGGGAAGTGTATCGACTCGATCATAATCGGATTATCTTCTTTACAGATCGTTTCTCCGGTAGTCGTTTCCTTTAAGCCGACCAGAGCCACGATATCGCCGGCCTCGGCCTTTTCAACTATCTCCTGCTTATTAGCATGCATCTTCAATATCTTACCTATCCGCTCTTCCTTGCCTTTCTTTGAATTAAAAACATATTCGCTCGGCTTAAGGACGCCCGAATATATTCTGGCATATGCAAGCCTCCCCACAAAAGGATCCGAGACTATCTTGAATATAAGACCGCAAAGGTTGTCATCCACTGACGTCTGTCTGGTCACTTCCTGATCGGTATCGGGATTGATGCCTTTGATGGGGGGTATATCCAGAGGGCAGGGTAAAAAATCGACTATGGCGTCAAGCACCGGCTGCACTCCCTTATTTTTCGCGGAAGCGCCGCACAGGACAGGTATCATCTTGCCGCTTATCGTGGCCCTTCTGATAGCTTCCTTTAATTCGTTCGGATAAATCCCCTGTTCATGTAAATATTTATCCATAACCGTATCATCGGATTCGCCAAGCTTTTCAATCAGGTTGTGCCGATAGTGGCTCGCTTTCTTCTTCAGGTCATCAGGAATATCGGTAATATCAAAACCGGATTTGCCTTCCTCCCCTTTGTATATCATGGCTTTCATCGTTATCAAGTCTATAAGACCGACGTAGTTGCCTTCTGATCCTATCGGTATCTGAATAGGCACAGGATTCGTCATGAGCCTTTCGCGCATCTGGTCCACTACGCGGAAGAAGTCCGCGCCGGTCCTGTCCATCTTATTGATGAACGCTATCCTCGGAACACGGTATTTATCCGCTTGCCGCCAAACGGTCTCGGATTGCGGCTGCACTCCGCCAACAGCGCACAGCACTATAACGGCGCCGTCCAGCACCTTGAGCGAACGTTCGACCTCGACTGTAAAATCTACGTGGCCCGGCGTATCTATTATGTTTATATTCTTGTCCTTCCAGAAGCAAGTCGTCGCAGCGCTGGTGATGGTTATGCCGCGCTCCTGCTCCTGAGGCATCCAGTCCATAACGGCCGTGCCTTCATCGACCGTTCCTATCTTGTATAGTTTACCGGTGAAATAGAGTATCCTCTCCGTAGTGGTGGTCTTTCCGGCATCTATGTGCGCTATTATGCCTATATTTCTTAGATTTTCCAGTCTCGTATCAGCCATTATCGTATTTTCCAATGTCTCTACCATCTGTAATGAGCGAATGCTTTATTCGCTTCAGCCATCTTATGCGTATCTTCTCTCTTCTTTATAGCGGAACCCTGGTTGTTGTACGCTTCCAATAATTCGTCCGCAAGCTTTATCTCCATCGGTTTGCCCTTCTTGGTCCGCGCGAAATTGCGTATCCATCTCATCGCTATAGAGACCCCCCGATCAGGCTTCACGTCTATAGGAACCTGATATGTGGCTCCGCCGATCCTTCTGGGCTTTATCTCCAGAAGCGGCCTCGCGTTATCGATCGCCTTCTGGAAAACTTCCGCAGCCGGCTTACCCGTCTTCTGTGCAAGTATTTCGAATGCCCCATAAACTATCCCCTCGGCCTTGGATTTCTTGCCCTGGGTCATGATAGTATTTATGAACCTTGTAACCGTTACGTTCTTATATTTAGGATCCGGGAGAACTGTTCTTTTTTCCGCCCTTCGTCTTCTCATGATTTATCCCTTAGGCTCCTTTCCCTGCGACCGCTTTCACCTTCGGGCGCTTTGCTCCGTATTTCGACCTGGACTTCTTTCGGTCCACAACACCCGCGGTATCCAATACGCCTCTTACGATGTGATATCTGACTCCCGGCAGATCCTTTACCCTTCCGCCGCGCACAAGAACTATCGAGTGTTCCTGAAGATTATGCCCCACGCCGGGAATGTATGAAGTGACCTCGACGCTGTTCGTTAACCTGACCCTGGCGACTTTCCGCAAAGCCGAATTCGGCTTCTTGGGCGTCTGGGTCTTTACCTGGAGGCAAACACCGCGCCTTTGAGGACAGCTCTTCAGGGCGGGTGATTTGCTCCTGTTCTTGAACTTCTCTCTTCCTAATCTTATGATCTGGCTTATCGTCGGCATTTTATTTCCTAATTTTAATTATTACTTCTGTTCGACCGCTTCTTTATCTTCTGTTTTCGGCTCTTTCTTACCGGACTCTTCAATAACGTTCTTCACCATTGTTATGTCACGATGTGCGCTGAATCCGGTACCTGCCGGGATCAGATGGCCCATTATGATATTCTCTTTTAATCCCCTCAGCAGGTCCGTCTTGCCGCTTGCCGCTGCCTCCGTCAGAACCCTTGTGGTCTCCTGGAAACTGGCCGCGGAAATAAAACTCTCAGTATTAAGCGATGCCTTGGTTATACCTAAAAGCGTAGGCAGCGCGGTGGCGGGTTTGCCTTTTTTCTTAACAACCCTCTTATTTTCGTTCTGATATACGCCCTTATCTACCTGTTGACCCATCAAGAACGTGGTATCTCCCGGATCTTCAATCTTAACCTTACGCAGCATCTGCCTGACTATGACCTCGATATGCTTATCGTTAATGGTAACGCCCTGGAGCCTGTAAACTTCCTGAACTTCATTGACTAAATATTCCTGAAGTTTCTTATCTCCGGATACTTTCAATATATCCTGAAGAACCACAGGCCCGTCAACAAGCTGCTGCCCTGAATAGACTTTATCGCCCTTATATGCGTTCAAGTGTTTGCCGTGCGGTATCAGATACTCCTTCTTCATGCCTGTCGAGGATTTCACTATAACGCGCTTCTGGCCCTTCTTCGAATCCCCGAACTCCATTATACCGTCTATCTCGCTTATGATAGCCGGATCTTTCGGACGCCTTGCTTCGAAGAGCTCCGCGACTCTCGGCAGGCCCCCGGTGATATCCTTCGTCTTCGTAATAACGCGCGGAGTCTTAGCAAGCACTTCACCGGCTCCGACAGTCTTACCGTCGCCTACCACTATATGCGCGCCGGCGGGCAGAGGATATATCGCCAGGACTTCGTCATCTTTGCTCGATATGACTATTTCCGGATGATAATCGCCCTTATGCTCGATTATAACTCTGTTCTTAAGTCTGGTGGCGGGGTCGAGCTCTTCCTTCATCGTCACATCTTCCTTAATATCCTCGAACTTAATCTTACCTGCCACTTCTGTTAAAATAGGAACCGTGTAGGGATCCCATTTAACGAATGTCGTCCCGGCTTCGACTTCCTGTCCGTCCCCGACTCTTATTATTGAACCGTGGGGCACTGTATGTCTTTCAAGTTCGCGTCCTTGCGAATCATTAATGCTTATCTGGCCGTTACGGTTCAGGACGACCACTTCGCCCTCTTTCTTGGTCTGGACAACCTTAAGATTGTGATATTTGGCAACGCCTTTATATTTCGACTCCAGATATGACTGCTCGACTATTCTCGACGCGGTACCGCCAATATGGAACGTTCTCATCGTCAGCTGTGTTCCGGGTTCGCCGATCGACTGGGCCGCAATGATGCCGACGGCCTCACCGAGATCGACCATCCGTCCCGTAGCAAGGTTACGGCCATAACACTTCGCGCAAACGCCGTGCTCGCTATCGCAGGTCAGGACGCTTCGTATTCTTATCTTCTCGATGCCGCCTTCCTCGATCTGCTTGGCCTTCTCTTCGGTTATCTCGGCCCCTGCCTCGACGAGGACGGTATCCGTAATAACATCGACGATATTATCAAGGGCGACCCTTCCTATGATCCTCTCGGAAAGCTTCACGACCTCTTCATCGCCTTCGATTATCGCGCTTATCAATATCCCGTTCAGCGTGCCGCAGTCATCCTCGCTTATGATCACATCCTGAGCCACGTCGACGAGCCTTCTTGTGAGGTACCCGGAATCGGCTGTCTTCAATGCCGTGTCCGCGAGACCTTTTCGCGCGCCGTGAGTCGAGATGAAGTATTCGAGAACCGTAAGGCCCTCGCGGAAGTTGGCCGTAATCGGCGTCTCGATGATCTCTCCTGAGGGCTTGGCCATCAGTCCTCTCATTCCGGCAAGCTGTCTTATCTGAAGTTTTGAACCGCGGGCTCCGGAATCGGCCATCATGAATATAGGATTGAACGGATCGAGCTCCTGGAATATAAGATCCGACACGTCCTCAGTGGTATGTGTCCAGAGGTCTATAATCTTGTTATAGCGTTCCCTGTCCGTTATAAGGCCGTTCTTATACTGGTCTTCAACGTGAGCCACGTCCTGTTTAGTCTTCTTCAGGTATTCGTCTTTCTTCAAAGGTATGTGCAGATCGTCGATCGATATAGAGAGGCCCGCTTTTGTCGCTTCCTCAAAACCAAGCCTCTTAAGATCGTCGAGAAGCTTTATGACAATCTTATGCCCTTCCGACTTGTAGCATTTATACAGGGTCTTCGAAAGCTTGGATTTGGACATTGTATCATTAACAAATTCGACGCCCTCCGGCATGAGATTATTGAAGATCACACGCCCTACCGTAGTCTCTATAAGCTTATCTTTGATCATGACCTTTATCTTCGCGTGGACATTAATTTCATCGTCATTGTAGGCAATGACCACCTCATCGGTGTCCGAGAAGTATTTAGCCTCTCTCTTGTCGGCCGGATTCTCTTTCGTGAGATAGTAACAGCCGAGGACTATATCCTGAGTGGGAATTGTAATAGGCCTGCCGTCGGCCGGAGAGAATATATTGTTGGTGGACATCATCAGGAGCGTGCACTCCATCTGTGCCTCGATCGAAAGGGGCACGTGCACCGCCATCTGGTCCCCATCGAAGTCCGCGTTAAACGCCGTGCAGACAAGCGGGTGGATCCTTATGGCGTTACCCTCTATCAGGACCGGCTGGAATGCCTGCACGCCCAGCCTGTGCAGCGTCGGAGCGCGATTCAGCATAACCGGATGGTCCTTGATGACCTCGTCAAGTATATCCCATACCTCGAGCTTCGCCTTTTCCACCATCTTCTTGGCGCTCTTTATCGTATGGACAAAACCTTTTTCTTTCAATTTTTTTATAATGAACGGCTCGAAGAGCTCCAGCGCCATTTTCTTCGGCAGTCCGCATTCTCTCAGTTTCAGTTCCGGGCCGACCACGATAACGCTTCTTCCAGAATAATCGACGCGTTTCCCGAGCAGATTCTGCCTGAAACGCCCTTGTTTGCCTTTCAACATGTCGGAGAGAGATTTCAAAGGCCTGTTTCCGGGACCAAGAACCGCTTTTCCATGCCTGCCGTTATCGAAGAGAGCGTCAACGGCTTCCTGAAGCATCCTCTTCTCGTTCCTTATAATTATCTCCGGAGCCTTCAACCCTATAAGTTTCTTAAGACGATTGTTTCTGTTTATAACGCGTCTGTAAAGGTCATTAAGATCGCTTGTGGCAAACCTGCCGCCATCGAGCGGTACGAGCGGCCTTAAGTCCGGAGGAATGACCGGCACGACATCCAATATCATCCATTCGGGCTTATTGCCGGAATTCTTAAAAGCCTCTATAATCCTTAATAGCTTAGCGCTCTTCTTCTGAGAGTTATCCGACTTGGAATCTTTGATCTCCCTTTTCAGCTTCGCAGCCATCTTATCCAGATCGATCTCTTTCAAAAGGTCCCTGATGGCTTCCGCACCCATCTTTGCCGTAAATTTTGTACCGAACTTGTCCCTGTATTCCCTGTGCCTCTCCTCTGAAAGGAGGTCATACTTGGCCAGCGAAGTTTCACCGGGATCGATAACTATATACTCTTCATAATAAATTACTTTTTCGATATCTCTTGAAGTGATACCGAGCATGGCGCCCATCCTGGACGGCATAACCTTAAAGAACCAGACGTGCGAGACGGGACAGGCGAGATCGATATGGCCCATCCTTTCGCGCCTAACGCTTGAGCGCGTAACCTCGACGCCGCACCGGTCGCATATTATTCCCTTGTGTTTAATACGCTTGTACTTGCCGCAATTACATTCATAATCTTTCGTCGGGCCGAATATGCGCTCGCAGAACAATCCGTCTTTTTCAGGTTTCAGGGTCCTGTAATTAATGGTCTCGGGTTTCTTCACTTCACCCTTTGACCAGGACCTGATAACAGGGGCCGAGGCAATCTTTATCGTTATCGCGTTAAATGGAGTTACTTCATCTACCATATTATTTAGCCTCTCCTTGCGCGGCCTTCTTTTCCAGCTTTATCTCGAGACACA
Organism: Candidatus Omnitrophota bacterium; assembly: GCA_026387175.1. Lineage (NCBI taxonomy): Bacteria > Pseudomonadati > Candidatus Omnitrophota > Candidatus Omnitrophota bacterium. The sequence continues at coordinate 7,198 of JAPLME010000009.1, read as the reverse complement.
GGCTTTGAAGCTCTTTGACCAGGACGTTGAAAGATTCCGGTGTGCCGGGCCGCAGTTTATTATCGCCTTTAACGATAGCTTCATACATCTTCGTCCTTCCCAGGACATCATCCGATTTTACCGTCAGAAGTTCCTGCAGGGTGAACGCTGCGCCGTACGCTTCGAGCGCCCAGACTTCCATCTCTCCGAACCTCTGTCCTCCGAACTGGGCCTTTCCGCCAAGCGGCTGCTGTGTGACAAGTGAGTAAGGCCCTATCGAACGGGCATGTATCTTATCGTCGACCAGATGAGCGAGCTTCATCATGTAGATATATCCAACGGTCACCTTCTGATCCAGCGGACGACCAGTAAATCCATCGTAAACGGTTACTTTGCCTGAATCCGGAAGGCCCGCTTTTTTCATCTCCTCTTTTATCTCTTTTTCCGTAGCGCCGTCGAATACGTGTGTCGCTACGGTGAAACCCAGTAACTTGGCGGCCCAGCCCAGATGCGTTTCAAGTATCTGTCCAACGTTCATACGGCTCGGAACGCCCAACGGGTTCAGGACTATTTCAACAGGCGTGCCATCCGCAAGAAACGGCAGGTCTTCCTCAGGTAATATCTTAGCCACAACGCCTTTATTGCCATGCCGCCCGGCCATTTTGTCTCCCACCGATATCTTCTTCTTGCTCGCCACGTAAACTTTCACTTTCTTCAAAACCCCAGGAGGAAGCTCATCGCCTCTCTTCACTCTCTCTGTCTCTCTCTCAAGCTCAAATGAAAGCTCTTCTATCTGTCCGTCAAGCAGCCTCGAGATCCTGGATATCTCCTGCTCCACATCCGGGTTATTGAGTTTTACATTCTCGAGATCGCCTTTTTCTAAGATCTTCTTCAGATCCTTCACCCTTATTGTCCTGCCCTGCGACATCAACGCGCGGCCCGACTCCTGGTCGAGTATACCTGCCGCGAGCTTCTGGGCGACCAACAATTTCTGCAGTTTTCTATATTTTTCTTCTTTAATCTTCTGAATCTGAACGCCGAATGTCTCCTCAAGAACCTTTATCTCTTTATTCTCTTTTGTGCGTTCTTCTTTTGTTTTCGAACGCGCGTCGCGCCTTGAAAAGACCCTCACATCGACAACTATGCCTTCCACTCCGGGAGAAGCTATCAGCGAGGAATCCCTGACATCGCCGGCCTTCTCGCCGAATATTGCCCTCAGCAATTTCTCTTCCGGCGAAAGCTCGGTCTCTGACTTAGGCGTCACTTTTCCTACGAGTATGTCGCCCGGTTCCACAGACGCCCCCACCCGTATAATACCGGTTTCATCCAGGTCCTTGAGAGCATCCTCCGAGACGTTGGGTATATCTCTTGTTATCTCTTCGTTGCCAAGCCTCGTGTCCCGCGCTTCGATCTCGAACTCCTCGATGTGGACCGACGTGTACTTATCTTCTGCAACGAGTTTCTCGCTCAAAAGTATGGCATCTTCGAAGTTATATCCTCTCCACGGCATAAATGCCACGAGAACGTTCTTGCCTAATGCAAGCTCGCCCTCTTGCGTGGCAGGACCGTCCGCGATAACATCCCCTACCTTTACCTTGTCCCCGGGCGCTACGATCGGCCTCTGGTTAACGCAGGTATTGGCGTTTGATCTTTCGAACTTGCTCAGCTTATACGATTTACCGCTTACAACGATTTCACCGGAATCGACACTTGTAACGGTCCCCTCGTTGCGTGAAACAATAACTGCCCCGGAGTCCTTCGCCGTCCTGTACTCCATACCGGTGCCGATGAGCGGCGATTCCGTATATAATAGGGGTACCGCCTGACGCTGCATATTCGAACCCATCAGGGCGCGGTTTGCGTCATCGTGCTCAAGGAACGGAATGAGACTGGCGGCCACGCTGACAAGCTGTCTCGGCGAGACATCCATATACTGGATCTCTTTCGGATCGGATTTCAGGAAGTTATCTTTAAAGCGACAGAACGCTCTGTCTTCCGTGAAATGACCCTTGGAATCTATTTTTGAATTCGCCTGTGCTATTATGTAGAGGTCTTCAATATCCGCGGAAAGGTACTCGATCTTATCGGTGACCCTTCCTTCCTCAACTTTTCGATAAGGCGTTTCGATAAACCCGAATTCATTTATCCTTGCGTATGTACTCAACGAAGCTATCAGGCCTATGTTCGGGCCTTCAGGTGTCTCGATCGGACAGACACGGCCGTAATGTGAATAATGAACGTCACGGACCTCGAAACCCGCTCTCTCTCTGTTAAGGCCTCCGGGCCCGAGCGCGCTCATACGGCGTTTATGCGTCATCTCGGCAAGAGGATTTGTCTGATCAAGGAATTGCGATAGCTGGCTTCTGCCGAAGAAATCCCTGATAACACCGGAAACAAGCTTCGAATTTATAAGGTTATGCGGCATAATATTGGAAAGATCGTAAAGGTTCATTCTCTCTCTGCATGAACGATCCACCCTGGAGAGGCCTACTCTTATCTGATTCAAAAGAAGCTCTCCCGCGCATCTGACACGCCTGTTACCCAGATGATCGATATCATCAACATCGGCCTGTCCGGCCTTTACCGCGATAAGCTTAAGTATGACCTTTACGAGGGTCTGAGGAGTAATGAGCCTCTCTTCCAGCGATACATTCATACCCAGCTTCCTATTCAGCATATGGCGGCCGACCCCACCCAGATCGTACCGTTTGATATCAAAGAACAATCTTTCAACAAGGCTGGCTGCTGACTCAGGTGTCGGGGGGTCGCCAGGCCTGAGCTTCCTATATATATCCATCGTCGCGTCTTCTTTGTTCGATGAATGGTCTTTACGCAGAGTGTTCATCACTTCAGGATAGACCGTGTTCAATACCTCGATGCGCCTTACAGTAGAGTTCCAGATCTTATCGGCGATCTCCTTGGTGATCTTTTCGTATTTTTCAACTATTACAATGTTGGTCTCTTTTTCAACGACATCCTTTGCCAGCACCGAACCGTATAATTTTTCCAGCTGCGCCGATCGCGTAAGGTCATGAACTTCGATGCCGGACAGAGCCTTAAGTATGGACTCGTTGGTCTCGTATCCGAAAACTCTCAATAGGGCCGTAGCGAGAAATTTCCTTTTCCTATCCACGTAAACATGGAGGACATCATTAAGGTCGAATTCGAACTCAACCCATGCGCCCCTGTAGGGTATGATCCTGGCGGAAAAGACAGGCTTGCCGGTAGGGTGCAGTTCGGACTCAAAGGATATTCCGGGTGAACGATGAAGCTGGCTCACAACAACCCTCTCGTCACCGTTGACTATAAATGTGCCCGTCTCGGTCATTAAGGGCAGTTCTCCCAGATACACTTCCTGCTCTTTAGTCTCTTTCTTCGATTTAAGCCTCATCATGATGCGAAGCGCCCCGGCATAGCTCATGCCGCGTTTCTTGCACTCCGGTATTTCATATTTCGGTTTACCTATAGAATAGCTCAGATATTCCACGTTATATTCGCCATCGGGCGACTGTATCGGAAATACCTCTCTGAAAGCGGACTCCAGTCCTCTATTCTCACGCTTCGACTTTGGTACATCCTGCTGAAGGAACTCCCTGTAAGACGCCAGCTGTATCTCAAGAAGGTTCGGAAGTTTATAGCATTCCTCGATCTTCGCGTAGCTTTTACGTTTCGCCATCAGTCAACCTTTTTTAACGTTTCGGTTACGGTTTTACTTTAATTCAATCTTCGCGCCCTGAGCTTCGAGGGCTTTCTTCATCTTATCGGCTTCGTCCTTCGTCGCGTTTTCCTTTATCGTCTTAGGCGCGCCATCGACCAGGTCCTTGGCTTCCTTGAGGCCCAGGCTGGTAAGCGTGCGAAGCTCTTTGATGACCTGGATCTTATTGGCGCCGGCATTGGCCAGGACCACGGTGAAGGTGGATTTCTCTTCAGCGGCGGCGGCCGGTGCGGCTTGAGCGGCTGCGGCTACTGCAACGGGGGCGGCTGCGCTTACCCCGAATTTATCCTCCAGCGCTTTCACAAGATCCGCAAGCTCCATGACAGTCATCTTCTCGATAGACTCCATCACATTCTTCATCTTTTCCGTTAACTCGACTTTTGTTTCCATACTACTCCTCTCTTTCTTATTTATATACAGTTCTTAAGCTTTGGCTTCCTTAGGCGCCTGTTCAGGGGCGCTTGAATTCTGCTTCGCCGTCTTTACGGCGTCAACAACATATACGAACTTCCTCAAGACCCCACTGAGCGTATTTACGAAACCCGTTATGGGGCTCTTCATGCCGGCAAAGACCTGCGCCAGTAAAACCTCTTTAGCGGGCAGGCTTGCCAAAACTTTCACCTTGTCGGGCGTAATGCTATGCCCGTCAACTATTGCGCCTTTTATTTTAAACTTATCGTGAGTGCTTGCGAATACGGACAGGGCTTTGCAGGTGGCCAGGATATCCTCTCCGCTGAAAGAGATCCCCATGCCGCCGTCTATCTTCGAAATCTCATCGCTTAATTTCACCTTGTCGAATACAACTTTAAGTATCGAGTTCTTTACGATCAAATAATTCGAAGAAGATTTCTTAAGGCTCTTCCTGAGGTTTTCGAGATCTGAAGTGGAAGATCCCATATAGCTTGTTATTACGAAATTCGGGTGCGCATTAATACGGGAGATTATCTCTTCCGCCATCTTCTCCTTGCAAAGCCTCGCGTATTTTTCCTGTTTGGCCATGATATTATTTCCTAAATTCAGCTAGATCCAGCTTTATGCCGGATCCCATTGTAGTAGATATATAGAGATTCTTGACATGCTGCCCTCTAAGCCCTCCGGAGTTGGAACTCATTATAGCGTCTATCAGGGCCACAGCGTTTGCGTGCAGAGCATCTTCCGTAAATGATAGCTTTCCAAGCGGGGCGTGTATACCCGCCTGTTTATCCATCTTGAATTCTATCTTGCCGGCCTTAACCTCTTTAATGGTCTTTGCGGTTTCCATGGTAACGGTGCCGGACTTCGGGTTCGGCATAAGGCCCCTCGGACCGAGTACTTTGCCGAGCTTAGCCATATCTCTCATCATCTCGGGGGTGGCTATAGCGACGTCGAAACCCACCCAACCGCCTTGAACCTTTGCAATCAAGTCTTCCGCTCCTACAAAATCGGCTCCCGCTTCCTTGGCCCTTCTCTCTTCCTCGCCTTTACAGAAGACCGCGACCACCACTTTCTTGCCGGTCCCGTGCGGGAGAGCTACCGTGCCGCGTATCGATGCGCTCTGGCTCTGCTTCGGGTCTACCGTAAGTTTAGCCGATACTTCTACTGTCTCATCAAATTTCAATTTAGGCGCTTTCTTTAATATGGCGATGGCATCCTTAAGGCTGTATATCTTATTCTTATCTGATAGCGCACCCACCACCTTAAGCCTCTTAGTAAGCTTTTTCATTCCGCCACCTCTATGCCCATACTGCGGGCTGTGCCCGTTACTATCTTCACGGCCTTATCCATGTCATCTGTATTAAGATCTTTAAGTTTGACCTTCGCTATCTCCTTAACCTGTTCCAGCGTAACTTTTCCTACCTTATCCTTGTTAGGGGTGCCGCTTGCTTTTGCTACGCCGCATGCCCTCTTCAATAAAACGGAGCACGGAGGACTCTTTATGACAAAAGTGAAGGTCCTGTCTTCGTAAGCCGTTATAACTACCGGAAGAGTTACTCCGTCCTGGCCCTGAGTCTTCGCGTTAAATTGTTTACAAAAATCCATGATATTCAGGCCGTGCTGACCAAGCGCCGGACCAACCGGGGGCGCCGGATTCGCGCTGCCTGCCGGACAATACAATTTTATGACCGCTTTTACTTTCTTTGCCATTTGAGATCTGCCTTTTCTCTATATCTTTTCCGCCTGCCAGGTTTCCAATTCCACCGGCGTGGCCCTTCCGAAGATCGATATCATTACCTTTACCTTGCCCTTGGCAAGATTGACTTCCTCTACGGTACCGTTAAAACTGACAAACGGGCCGTCATTGACTCGAACGCTCTCGCCTTTTTCGAAAACTACCTTAGGTGTCGGCTTCTCTTTGGCTTCCTTCGCCTGCTTTAGGATAGAGGCTACTTCGTCTTCCTTTAGCGGAAGAGGCCTCGAACCTGCGCCCACAAATCCCGTAACGCCTGAGATGCTCTTTACCAGATACCAGGTATCGTCGGTCAGCTCCATCTCCACCAGTAAGTACCCGGGGAAAAACTTCCTTTCCGATATCCTTTTCTTTCCGGCCTTGACCTCTGAGACCTGTTCAATAGGAACGAGCACCTGCGATATATTATTGCCAGCCAGGCCAGCCTTTATCTTGCTCTCCAGGGATTTCTTTACCCTGTCTTCGTAACCTGTCTGTGTATGTATAACGTACCAGCTCTTTGCCATATGTCCAGCCTTGTCCGACTCCTATAACTTCGCCATTATTATATTTACCATTGCCGACAGCCCGGCATCACACACTCCGATGAAAAGCGACAATAAAGCCAATGAGATGAGCACTATTATCGTAGAGCCGATTAACTCATCCTTCGTGGGCCATGAAACTTTGCCCATCTCCATTTTCACATCTTTAAAGAAATCTTTAAATTTTGCCATAATTTTTACAAAGAAACCTTCGCCCGCTAATGGCAGGCTTTATAAATCAAACCTAACCCTCGCCCTCGAAATTACCGATCGCCGGTCCTTTACCTTGCGCCCTTGGAAGGGCGCATTTTCAGGACCAGCTTTGCCTAGGTATCCGCTTTTAGCGAATCTGGCAGGCCAGGAGGGACTCGAACCCCCACCACGCGGCTTTGGAGACCGCTGCTCTACCAATTGGAGCTACTGGCCTCTCCAATTCCTCCTGACATACCCGGCAATATAATGAAGACTAACTTTACCCGAGGCATCGCGTGCCTGCATTACTGCGGGGCCTACCTAAACTACTTAATCTCCTTGTGAGCAGTATGCTTTCTGCAAAATTTGCAGAATTTACTAAGCTCGAGCTTGTCCGGATTCTGCTTCTTATTCTTAGTGGAAGCGTAATTCCGGTTTCTGCATTTGGTGCATTCCAGGGTGGCAAGCTCTTGCATTTTATTTACTCTATAACTTCGGTTACCACGCCCGCGCCTACGGTATGGCCGCCTTCGCGTATGGCGAAGCGCAGCTCTTTTTCCATGGCGATGGGAGTGATCAGCGCTACTTCAAAGGTCACATTGTCTCCGGGCATCACCATCT
>JAPLME010000008.1 GCA_026387175.1 Candidatus Omnitrophota bacterium | reverse complement strand
CGTAATAGTTGCTGAGCTGACGTTCTCGCGTCGGGATTCTGGCTTAAAGCCGCTGTAAATGCCAGATAGTCCACTGTATCCTTACGGAACCTGGCCTGGTCGGTGATAGTTATGGAGCCTTCTGTGGCCCTGACTGACTCTTTAATGCCTCTGAGCAGGTCGGGCAGGTTTTGGGCTTCGGCAAGCCGGACAGGGCCTTTAACCTTGGCTTCGATAAATTCGCGCAGGTCCCTTCCCAGTGCCGCCACTTCCTCTTCTCCAAAAATTTTAGTCTGTACTTCCTTATATATATCTTTGTGGTCGGTAGTATCTACAATCATTCCCTCTTTTGCGACTAAATTTTCCGGGACACACTCATGATATATATATTGCGCAAGACGCAGTTTTGCCGTTTCCGGAGGGTATTTGGAATATAGCCAATTGATGAAATCGATGGCCAGGCCGATCCGGCTAGATTCGCCGCCAGCCATATAATGATTAAAACCTATTAAATAATCTTCTGAATCCCTGGCTATAGCGCTATACAGGTAAGTCCTGTTCGTGAGATTGCTATATAGGCCAAATAGATTATTCGCGGCCAGCCTGACTTTCTCCTCATGTTGGGCGGGAACTAAATTTCCTTTATCTCTATTCAAATGCACCGCAAGCTTTATGGCATCCTGCAGCTGCGCTGTGATTTCGTCATTTATATCGATTCTTGGCGGAAGATTTCCATGGAATAATTCTACAAGCGCTTGGCCGTTACCAATAGCGCCAGGCTTAGTTTTACCCGCTACCTCTTCTTGGACAGTTACACTTCGAGCTTGATTTATACCGGGATCCGATACGAGTGACGGGCTTAATGCAAAAGCCTGAGTCGTTATGAAAGTAGAAATTAATAAAACGGAGATGCCCTTATTAATAATGGCGTTTCTGTTCATATCCATTTTCTCCTTATATTATTTTTCTGTTTTTAATTTGTTAACAGTTAAGATGTGAGAATTATAGCATTCTAGATAAAACACGTCAAGTCATATTATCTGACTTTTTGTTTTCTAACTTTTTTATTATTTACCGTCGGGATTGTATTTTTAGGCGGATTTAATTATGCGGATCTTTTTTTGAAGATGTGGGTCTTGTTCTCTTCTCCCCTAACAAGTCTTCTGATATTGTCGCTATGTTTGTAAATGGAGAGGCTGCATATGACTACACTCGAGAGTATGGTGTATAAAGAATATTTCAGAATGCATGCGACTGCGGGAAAAAGCAAGAGTGCCATGATTGAGGCGAGAGAAACGAAATTTGTGATGTAAAAAACGAGGAACCATATAAGCGCGGATGGTATCAGGGCGAAAGGAGTTAGTCCTATAGCAACTCCGAGCGTAGTTGCAACGCCTTTGCCACCACTGAACTTCAGAAATACGGACCAAATATGGCCGCATACTACCGCAAGGCCCATAATCCCTCTATATGCGTCGTATTCGATATTTATGTTAAGCGAATAGAAATAGTTCGCGACGAGAGTTACTACTATTGTTCCTTTCAGAATATCAATGATAAGCGTAATAAGCGCCGGAAGCTTTCCTACTGACCTTAAAACATTCGTGGCGCCGGAGTTCTTAGAGCCCACCTGCCTTATGTCTATGCCTTTCAGCATCCTGGCAAGTATAAAACTCGTAGGAAATGATCCGATTAAATAGGCCAGAATCACCGAGCCTGCAAGCGCAAATATGGGATTCATCCTCTACCCCGCTTTCTTAAGCATATTATTTTCGCTTAATAGTTTACTGCCTTTCATTACATAATCGAGACCAGATGCTATGGTCAAGAAGATCGTGATGTTCCATACAATGAAGGAGTAGTTGAATTGTGCAAGAATGCAGACTATCGTCATCATCTGAAAAAATGTCGTTACTTTTCCAATAATACTGGGGGAGATCTTAATATCGCCCCTTACCACATATATCACTATCGAACCGATCGCTATTATGACATCCCTCGATATCACTATTATAGGAACATATGGTGGCATCCTGAGATGCTGAGGAATATTGCCAACTATGGAAAGACATATATATGCGCTTGTCAGGAGCAGCTTATCTGCAATTGGATCCAGGATCGTGCCAAGCTGTGTCTGCTGTCTTAAAGCCCGCGCAATGAACCCATCGGCTCCGTCCGAGATAACCGCGATAGCGAAGACAAGGAGCGCAAGATCCAGTCTCGAATAGGCGACAGCCGTTATAAAGAACGGTATCAGTATGATCCTGATTATAGATATTTTATTCGCTAATGTAACCTGGCCCATCTCTCCCCTACCTCACCAATTTCATTCTATTCAAAGGCCAATATACCACGACTGCCTTACCCACAAGATTTTTTCTCGGGACAAATCCCCAATACCGGGAGTCCCGTGAATTGGCGCTATTATCGCCGAGCGCGAAATACGAATTTGGCGGCACTATTATAGTCTTGCCCTCCCGGCCGTAATCGCCCGCATTATAGTAATAAACGTCTTTTAGGTACTGCTCTTCGAGCGCCCGGCCGTTAATCAGGATCTTGCCGTCCTTTATCTCGACTTTCTCGCCGCCGAAGGCGATAAGGCGCTTGACAAAATCTTTCTTCGGGTCCTCAGGCGAGACGAAGACTATTATATCGCCGCGTTTCGGCTCTTTTATATCGAGGATCGGGAGCTTCCAGTTCACGAACGGGACTCTCGCGCTATAAAGGAACTTATTGACGAATATCCTGTCGCCGATATTAAAAGTCGGTATCATAGAGCCCGACGGTATCTTAAACGCCTGTACCAAAAATGTCTGAATGACTATCGCTATAGCAAGCGCTATTACGATCGACTCTACCCATTCTCTCACTTGTGATTTCACCTTTTCTTTTTGCATAGTTCCTCTTTTTATTGTGCCTTAAGCGCCGCAAAAAAAGCCTCCTGCGGGATATCCACCTTACCGAACTGCTTCATCTTCTTCTTGCCGGCTTTCTGTTTCTCCCAGAGCTTCCTCTTTCTGGTTATATCGCCCCCGTAACACTTGGCCGTGACATTCTTACCCACCGCTTTTATAGTCTCGCGGGCGATGATCTGCCCTCCAATAGCCGCCTGCAGGACTATCTGAAAGAGATGCCTGGGAATCGTCTCTTTGAGCTTTTCTATCACGACCTTACCCTTGGCATATGCCCTGTCCTTGAATACGATCGATGAGAACGCGTCGTATATTTCGCTGTTTATCAATATATCGAGCTTAACTATATCGGTGGACCTGTAATCCAGCATTTCATAATCCAGCGAACCGTAGCCTTTAGTCACGGATTTTATCCTGTCATAAAAATCTATTATGACTTCGGAGAGCGGAATATCATATATGATCCTTGCCCGCGATTCATCCAGATACTCGGTCGAGACATATACACCACGGCGCGACTCTGAAAGCTCCAATATGGTCCCGATGGACTCTTTCGGTATGATTATATACGCCCTGACATAAGGCTCTTCCGTCTCTTCTATGTCGCCGGGGTTCGGCAATTTTACCGGATTATCGACCTCCACTATCTCACCGTTTTTCTTGAGGATCCTGTACACTACACTTGGCGTAGTAATTACGAGATTCAGATCGTACTCTCTCTCCAGTCTCTGCTCAACTATCTCCATATGCAGCATACCGAGGAAGCCGCATCTGAAGCCCATGCCTAGAGAAGCGGACTTCTCCAGTTCAAAGACAAAGGCCGCGTCCGAAAGCCTTAATTTCTCTATGGCCTCTTTTAGCAGCGGAAAGTCCGCGCTGTTAGACGGGAAGATTCCGCTGAATACCATGGGATGGACTTTCTTGTATCCGGGTAGCGGCGCCGGAGCGGGATTCTCCGCGTCAGTCACGGTATCTCCGACAAAGATTTCTCTGGCGTCGCGCATATTACAGGTTATGTATCCGACCTCTCCGCACGACAGGCTGCCCGTTGGAATTTGCCTTGGATCAAATACGCCTACCTCCTGAACTTCATAGACGATACTGTTCGACATCATCATCACCTTCATGCCTTTTCGGATAACGCCGTTCATTACCCGGATAAGCACCACGACGCCTTTATAAGTATCGAACTTGGAATCGAATACCAGCGCCTGTAAGGGGTTCATCTCCTCTCCGCTCGGCGACGGGATCCTTTGCACAACCGATTCCAATATATCCTCGGTGCCGGTGCCAAGCTTCGCGCTTGCAAGCACAATGTCGGCCTTATCAAGCCCCAGTATATCCGCTATCTCATGTTTCACGTTATCCGTCTGGGCGCTTGGAAGATCAATCTTGTTTATGACGGGTATTATAACGAGATTATGCTCCATAGCAAGATAAAGGTTTGCCACCGTCTGGGCCTCAACTCCCTGCGAGGCGTCCACGACCAGGAGCGCGCCTTCGCAGGCCCCGACCGACTTTGAAACTTCATAGGTGAAATCGACATGCCCCGGTGTATCGATCAGGTTCAACTCATAAGTCTTCCCGTCCCGGGCCTTATAATTTATCCTGACGGCGCTCGCTTTTATGGTAATGCCGCGTTCCCTCTCGAGATCCATGTCATCGAGGAGCTGATCGTGGAATTCCCTTTCGCTTATGGCGCCGGTAAATTGCAGGATACGGTCGGCGAGCGTGGATTTACCGTGATCGATATGCGCGATGATAGAGAAGTTACGTATTAGCGACTTATCCATTAAACGCTATACGCCTTCCTTTTACCGAAATCTATTATTTCGAGCGCCTCTTTTTCCGTCGGCGCCTCGGCGTATACCCTCAAAATTGGCTCTGTCCCCGAGAGCCTCAACATGAGCCATGACCTGTCCTTGCAGATGAACTTATACCCGTCCGTCGTCTTTATTTCGACTACCGGTTTACCGAGAATATCTTTCGGCGGGTTAGCGCTCAAGCTCGCCATCAGCTTGGGTTTTTTATCATCAGGGTACTTCAGATCAAGCCTCTTATATTCATAGGTGCCATATTCCTTGTCGATGGATTTCAATATATCGAGCATCTTCTTCTTTCTCATCGCCATCATCTCCAGGATGAGAAGCCCGGAGAGGATACCGTCCCTTTCGGGTATCGAATTCTTAAACGCCACGCCGCCGGTCTCTTCGCCGCCTATCAGGATATCCTCTTTCAGCATAAGCTCGCAGATATATTTAAATCCGACAGCCGTCTCATACATCTTAAGGCCGTATTTCTTGCAGATCTTATCGATCAGGAACGTGCCGCAGATCGTCTGTATTACTCCGCCGCGCACTTTCTTGTCTTCCAATAGATGCAGAAGCAATACGGACATCACCTTATGCCCGGTCAACAGTTTACCGTTTGGAAGCGCCACCCCCAGCCTATCGGCGTCGCCATCGGTAGCAAGGCCTATATCGTATTTGCCTTTTTTGGTCTTTTCGGCAAGCTCTTTCAGGTTCGGCAGTATCGGTTCGGGATTTATCCCTCCGAAACCCGGATTCTTCTCATTATGTATTATATCCACCTTGCACTTGCCGCCTTTTAGGAGCATCGCTATGTAATCGTTACCGGTGCCGTACATGGAATCCACGAGGACCTTCAGCTTGCTGTTCTTAATTAATTTCAGGTCGGCATAACTTTTGATGAACCCAAGATGCTTTGTGATGATATCGTCTATTTCGACGAGCCCGCTCGACTTTAACTCATCCAGCCCTTTATATTTAATCTCGTTCTTGCCCAGATAGGACTCGAACTTCTTTGTGACCTCGGGACCCGCCGAACCGCCGTAATAGGCCTTGTATTTTATGCCGTTATATCTGGCCGGGTTGTGGCTCGCGGTTATCATTATACCGCCAACATATCCCCTGTTTTTAATGGCGAAACTGACCGAGGGCGTCGGCGTCGGCCTGTCGGACAATACGGTCTTCACGCCGTTGGCGCCGAATACACAGGCCATGAGCTCGGCGTATTTATCCGAAAGGAATCTCGTGTCGTATCCGACAACTATCTTCCTCTCCTTCACCTTCAGGTCCCCGCAGTCGTTATTAACAAAGTCGGCCACAGCCTGCGCCACCTTTTTGACATTATCGAATGTGAAATCATCGCTTATTACAGCCCTCCACCCGTCCGTGCCAAACTTTATACCACCCATCTATTCTCCTCCTCTTAACCCTTTAATCGCGAGCGCGTAATCTTTAGTGCCGAAAACCGAAGATCCGGCCACTATGACATTGGCGCCCGCTTTTATGACTTCAGGCGCGGTAAGCTCATTAATACCCCCATCGACCTGAATATCTTTTTTAAAAATTTTACGCGCTTCCTCTATCTTTGGCAAGCAATCGTTCATAAATCCCTGACCGGCGAATCCCGGCTCAACCGTCATCACCAGCACCATATCGACCATCGGCAATATCTTCTCGATTGCCTTTACGCCGGTCTTCGGCCGTATCGAAATACCCACTCTCTTCTTAAAATATCTTATAAGTTTTATTACTTCCATAGGATCGTCATCAGCTTCTATATGAAATGTGATTATATCGCTTCCCGCTTTCACGAATGGTTCGACATAACTTAGCGGATTCTTTATCATCAGGTGAACATCGAACGGCAGTTTAGTGACCGGTCTGACCGATTTCACAACGACAGGGCCTATCGTGATATTGGGGACGAAGTGGCCGTCCATCACATCGATATGTATCCAGTCCGCTCCGGCCTTTTCTATGGACTCTACCTCTTCTCCCAGCTTCGAGAAGTCCGCCGAGAGAATGCTCGGCGCGATCAAAACCTTAGGCATATGTTTATCCTTTTAGAGGCGCCGCTAAAAATGCAGCACCTCTTTAATCTGCTTTTCATCTCCGCAAGGGCCTATGATAGCAAGGTTTAAATTATTATCCTTGAACAGGTCCTTCGATACTCTCATTATATCCTCGATCGACACCGCCTCAACCTTTTCCAATATAGACCGGGCGACGAGGTCTTTTTCACCAGCGACAACTTTTTCACCGAGCCACAGCATATGACTCATAGTATCCTCGAGAGCGAATAGAAGCTGGCCCCTGTAATATTCTTTAGCCCTTCTAAGCTCGCCTTCGAGTATGGGTTCTTTAGCCAGGCGCGCGAGCTCTTTCAGTATCACCTCTATAGCCTTAATGAGCTTCCTGTCATCGACGCCGGCGCTCACGTCAAGCTCGCCGCAATCCTCATACCTCCTTATGCTGGAAGATATCTCATAACAGAGCGCCATCTCATCTCTCACTATATGAAATAATCTGGATGACATATTCGCGCCGAGTATTATGTTCGCGATGCTCAACGCATGCTTATCCGGATGGAACCTGTCTACCGCGCGAAATCCGAATGCCAGATGCGTCTGTTCCGTCTTCTTCGTGTTTAGATTAAGGCACGGCCGGTCTTGAGATATCTTTACCTTCTCAAATTTCGAAGCTTGTCCGCTTGCGGGCGCGGAAAGATATTTCTTTGACATCGCCGCCAGGATGTCCTCATCTATGTTGCCGGCGCCGATCACAAATATATTGCTGGGATTGTAAAAAGCTTCTTTGTATTCCATAACTTCAGATCTGGAGATAGCCTTTACAGATTCCACGGTTCCCGCAAGCGGCATGCCCAGAGGCTGTCCCGGCCACATCTCCTCAGTCAGAATTTCATGCACATACTGGGCCGGCATATCCTTATACATCTTTATCTCTTCTATGATAACTTCTTTCTCTTTAGCTATCTCCGACTCGTCCAGCTTCGGATTCAGGACCATATCGCTCAATATGTCGATACCGAGCTCCGCGTCCTTACCGAGCAATTTGACCAGATAACATGTATGTTCTTCGGAAGTGAAACCGTTGAAACTGCCGCCCCTGCCTTCGATCTCCTGCTTTATAGTCATCATATCGCGCGTGGCAGTGCCTTTAAAAAGAAGATGTTCCAGGAGATGGCTTATACCGCTTATCTTCGCCGACTCGTATCTGCCGCCGGCGCGGACCCATACTCCTATAGCGACGGACTCCATACCGGCCATCGGACATGCCATTGTCCTGAGGCCGTTCTTCAGTCTATCTATCCTCTGCATTGCATTATCCTCTCTTTCGAAAATCGAGATAGCCCTGCAAAATCAGTCCTGCCGCGACCTTGTCCGCCAGGCGCCTTCTCTTGAAACCGTTCATACCGGCTTCCATCATAGCCCTGTCCGCCTGAACTGTCGTGAGGCGCTCATCCCATGTCTTCACAGGAACCGTAACAGCTTTCGTCAGGATGTCCACAAATTCCAGCACCTCTTTGGTCTTCCGGCTGTGCGTGCCGTCCATGCTTACAGGAAGCCCGACCACAATCTCAATAACATTGTTCTCTTTTATAATATTGGATATCGTGCCCAGGTCCGCCTTCAAGTCTTTACGCTGTATCGTATCCGCTCCCTGCGCCGTAAGGAATAATTCGTCGCTCAGCGCAACGCCCATCCTCTTCTCTCCGAAATCAAGTCCCATTATCTTCATAGTATTTTTATTATCTTCTCGCCTTTTTTAATGAAACGCCTCGACTCTGCCTTCAGTGCCTTCTCGAGCGAGTCAAAACTCCCGAGGTCGCTCCATTCGTACGAGCTCTTCACGCAATAGACATTATCGGCCTTTTCCATGACCGCGTAATCTATGGATATATCGGGCATCTGTCGATATGACTTATTAATATCCTTGCTTTGCAATATCTGGAATATCTTCGGCGCGTATTTTTTAAGCGCACCCATGAGCGTCTTAGTTTTAAAGATAAATATACCCGCATTCCATAAATGTCTGCCGTCGGCAATATACTTAACGGCCAGTCCGCGATCCGGCTTTTCCGTAAAACGCATTACCTTCGCTATTCTTCCGGATCCTGCGACTTCTACATATCCATATTCGGTCGAAGCCGAGCGGGGCCTAAGCCCGACTATCGCGATAACATCGTCATTATTATTCGCTACAAAATCTATGCCGCTTTTAAGGGCCTTGAGCTCGCCGGCTCTGTCCGGAACGTAATGATCCGCCGGAAGCACCAGCATCACCGCATCTTTATCTTTACGCGCGAGAAGATACGCGGCCGCCAGCGCTATTGCCGGAGCGGTATTCCGCGATACCGGCTCAAGTATTATGTTCCCGCGCCGAGCGGCCTTCGGCAGATCCTTCCTGACAAGAGCGGAATGCGCCCTGTTTGCCACAACTATGATACGTTCGGGCGGAATCAATTTCCCGATCCTGCCGAGCGTATTTCGAAACATCGTCTTTCTGTCCCCGGTAACGGAAAGGAACGCTTTCGGCCGCGAAGCCTTTGAGAGCGGGCGGAGCCTCTTACCCTTTCCCCCTACCAGTATAACAGCATATGTCCGGCATACGGCTTTTTTACGCGACATGAACTGCCTTCGCTATGGATTTAGCGAAATTGTAGACTCTCGGCGTTATATTCTTATTCTCACCCATGATCTTCACGATGGCGCTTCCCACTATCACGCCGTCAGCTACTCTCGCAATCCGAGCGGCCTGATTAGGGCTCGACACGCCGAAACCAACCGCGACCGGTTTATCTGTAAATGACCTTATTGCCCTTATCTTAGAAGATATGTCCTTGGGAAGCTCTCTCCTGGCGCCGGTAACGCCTGTCAAAGAGACATAATATATAAAACCTTTTGAATTCTTCGCTATATCCCTTATCCTTTCAGGCGTAGATGTCGGCGAAGAGAGGAATATCGTCGCCACTTTTTCAAACCTTGCGAACTTTATAAGATCGGAGGCCTCTTCACATGGCAGATCGGGCACTATAACACCGTCGACACCGCACTTACGGCAGCTTGCAAAAAACTTTTTTAGCCCATACCGCAAAACAGGGTTGTAATATGTCATAAAGACTAACGGCATATCGGTGGCGGCCCTCAAGCTCCTGACCATAGCAAATATCTTCTTCAAGGTCGCCTTCCCTTTAAGCGCTCTATACGATGCCGCCTGTATAGTCGGCCCATCCGCTATGGGGTCGGAGAAAGGTATGCCCAGCTCCACTATATCAACACCGGCCTCTTCAAATTTAAGCACAACCTTTCTCGTCACGGCAAGATCAGGGTCCCCCGCCGTTACATAAGCGATGAACGCCTTCCGGCGCGCCGCTCTCAATTCATTGAATTTATTATCTATCCTGTTCACCCGTGCCAGCCTCCGTTTTGATCTCTTTTAATATCAGAGGATAATTTATTATAAGCTCTCCGTCAAGCAATACTTCCACCCAGTATTTGCCCGCTCCGGTAAAGACCAGATTATTTATCCTCGATATTAGCGTATGGTGGCCGTCTATGTCGTTAAGCTCAAACGCCTGCTCATTTGTCTGGAATACTATAGCCTTATTCTTCGAGTTCACGATCTTGATCTTCTGCAAAAAACTGCCCTGACCCTTACACCACCTGTTCACCACAAAGAGAGTCGGGTGCGTGGCCGGAAATACCTTAGCCGTTATGGCCTCGAATAGTCCTATCAACATAAACTTGCCGTTATCTTCACGCCTCACATCGTCGCACAGCACCGAAAACTGCAGATTGGGCCTGATATTCATATTAACCTTTCGCCCTTTTTTATCCCTCTAACTATATCAATATCTTTATCGCCTCTTCCCGACAGACATATCACCACTATCTTGTCCTTCGGCAATTTCCTCGCCAGTTTCGCGGCGTAGTAAATAGCATGAGACGACTCGAGCGCGGGTATTATGCCTTCTGTCTCAGTCAGTATGTTGAAGCCCTCGAGTGCCTCCTTGTCTTTAACCGCGAAATATTTTACCCTGCCCGATTCCTTAAGATAAGAGTGTTCAGGCCCGACACCCGGATAATCGAGGCCCGCCGATATAGAATGAGCTATCTTTATCTGCCCGTCATCGTCCTGTAGCACGTAGCTTTTTGAGCCATGTAATACTCCGACCGAACCTTTACATAAAGTTGCCGCATGCTTGGTAGTATTGATGCCAAGTCCCGCGGCCTCCACTCCTATCAGTTTAACTCTATCTTTCAGAAAAGCGTGGAATATCCCGATCGCGTTCGATCCGCCGCCAACGCATGCGACAATGTAATCCGGCAGGCGCCCGGTCTTGACAATAGACTGACGGCGCGCCTCTTTGCCTATTATCGATTGAAAATCACGCACCATCATCGGGTATGGATGCGGACCCGCCACGGAGCCGATCACGTAATAGGTGCTGCGGACATACGTCACCCAATTCCTCATGGCCTCATTCATCGCGTCTTTTAGCGTTTTCGAACCGCTATGCACAGGCGTCACCTTGGCGCCGAGTATTTTCATCTTAAATACATTGATGGCCTGACGCTTTATATCCTCATCACCCATGAATATCTCGCACTCGAGGCCGAACAATGCCGCCACCGTAGCCGTAGCGACACCGTGTTGGCCGGCGCCGGTCTCGGCGATCACTTTCTTCTTGCCCATCCTGATCGCAAGGAGCGCCTGCCCTATCGTATTATTAATCTTATGCGCGCCAGTATGCAAAAGGTCTTCTCTCTTCAGGTATATTTTAGCGCCGCCTAATTTCGCTGTTAGCCTTTTAGCGAAATACAATCCCGTTGGTCTTCCGGCATATTCTCTCAGGTAATATTCAAGTTCCCGTTTAAATAACGCGTTTGTCTTAGCGGCCTTATAAGCGCTCTCAAGTTCACAGATGGCCGCCATTAACGTCTCAGGCGCGAACTTCCCGCCAAAAGATCCAAAATATCCTTTTCTGTCCGGTAACATAATTTAAGCCTTTCTGACTTCTTCCACAAACTTCTTTAATAGCTGTAAGCTCTTCTTGCCGGGCGATTCTTCCACGCCGCTCGATACATCCACGCCGTAAGGCACCACTTCCGAAATCGCCCGCGCGACATTATCGGGGTTCAGGCCGCCTGAAAGTATGACCGGCTTTAAAAACTCGAAATCTTTTAATATCTTCCAATCGAACGTCTCTCCTGTGCCGCCTGCCAAACCGCTTTTATGCGTATCGACAAGATAATAATCCACATCGTAAAGGCTCACCGATTTAAGGTCTTCCCTGTCCTTTAACCTGAAGGCCTTTATCACTTTATAGTCATTCTTAAACGCGGCGCAATACTCCGGCGACTCATTCCCGTGAAACTGCAGCGTGTCCAGAGCAATGTCCTCCGCTATCGCGCGCACTTTATCCGCGTCTTCATCGACAAATACGCCTACCTTTTGGACCGATTCTGGAAGTTCGTTGATAATTTCCCTCGCCGTCTTTCGGTCGACATATCTTTTCGATTTTTTATAAAAGACGAAACCGAGCATATCTACGCCGAGATTCGCCGCATTTACCGCGTCTATCTTATTTGTGATACCGCAGATCTTTATCAGAGCCATCAGTACCTCATTATCTCATGTATTTTGGCCGCTATATCCGGGGACTCCATGAACGCTTCCCCTATCAATATGGCATTGATGCCGAGAGACTTCAGGAACATTACATCCTCGTAACTCTTTATGCCGCTCTCCGATACTTTGATCTTATGAGCGGGAATAAGCCTGATAAGCTTCTGGGTCACCGCCAGATCGACTTTAAATGTATGCAGGTCCCTGTTATTTATGCCTATTATATCTCCGCCGGCGGCAATCGCTTTCTCCAGGTCTTCTTCATTGTGGACCTCCAGCAGCACATCGAGCCCGAGAGAATCAGCAAGGCGGTAAAAACCGGTCATTTCACTGTCGGACAGAAGATCCGCTATAAGCAGGATGGCGTCGGCTCCGCAGGCGACAGATTCATATATCTGGTATTCATCGATGATGAAGTCTTTACGAAGTACCGGAAGCGATACGCTCTCCTTCACCATCTTTATATGCTCTAATTTACCCTCGAAAAACCTCTCGTCGGTAAGCACCGAGATGGCCGAGGCACCGTGCGCCTGATATGTCATCGCGATTTTAATGGGGTTGAAATCGCCCCTTATTATACCTTTCGAGGGAGAGGCCTTCTTTATCTCAGCGATAAGATTTATATGATGCGGCCTCGATACGTTCTTTTTGAAAGAGCTATTGACCGAGATAGAGTTTATCTCCTTAATAAGCTCTTCTTTCGGCTTAAGCCGCTTGGCCTCCTCGACCACGCGTCTCTTCTCTTCTATTATCCGGGAGATCATCATCTGTTTGTCATCTCTATCAGTCTCATCAGTTTATCGAGAGCCCTCCCTGAATCTATGGATTCGGCCGCCATCTTTATCCCCGCTTTAAAATTTTTAGCCTTGAAACCGGCAACGAGCGCCGCGGAGGCATTCAGGAGCACTATGTCGCGCCTTGCCGAGCGTTCGCCTTTTAGCACTGAAAGCAATATATCGGCATTCTCCTTCGGATCACCGCCTTCTATATCATCAAGGCTGGCCCTCCGCATACCGAACTTCTCGGGCGATATGAAATAAGTCCGTACCCTTCCGCCTTTTAATTCCGAAACCCTGGTCTTGCCGGTAATCGTTATCTCATCAAGTTTATCCATGCCGTATACCACAAAAGCGCGTTTTGACCCGAGATTCTTAAGCACTCTGGCGGCTATATCGGTAAGGCCGGCGTCGTAGACGCCGAGGATCTGGCTGGTCGCGTTCGCAGGGTTTGAGAGCGGCCCCAACAGGTTAAATATGGTCCTTATGCCTATCTCTTTCCTGGGGCTCGCAGCACACTTCATCGCGCCGTGAAAAGCCGGAGCGTATAAAAATCCTATTCCTATCTCAAGTAAACACCTCTGGGCCATGTCAGGGCTTATGTCCAGCTTTACACCGAGCGCCTCCAGCACATCCGCCGACCCGCACCGGCCCGACATAGCGCGATTCCCGTGTTTAGCCACTTTCAGTCCGCACCCTGCAACTACAAAAGCAACCGTCGTCGATATATTAAATGTATTTATGCCGCTGCCGCCCGTGCCGCAGGTATCCACTATGGCCTCTTTGCTCATACCGGCAGATGCCCTGCCTGCCGATATGCGCACCGTCTTCTCCCTCATTGCCTTGCAGGCGCCCGTGATCTCTTCCACGGTCTCGCCCTTCATGCGAAGCGCGGTCGCAAGCGCGCCTATCTGCGCATCGGTCGCTTTCCCTGACATTATCTCATTGAAGATCCCGCGCATTTCAGCTTCGCTCAAGTCTATACGCTTTACGACTTTCTCTATCGCTTCCCGTATCATCATTTTCGCATCTCCAGGAAATTACTCAATATCTTCTTACCCTCCGATGTCAATATCGACTCCGGATGAAACTGCACGCCGTAAATCGGATAGGTCTTATGCCGAAGGCCCATTATCTCTTTGTCTTTAGTCTCAGCCGTTATCTTCAAAACCTTCGGAAAGCTCTTCCGCTCCACCAGGAGCGAATGATATCTAGTAGCCGCGAAAGGGTTTGGGATACCTTTAAATAGATCCTTACCGTCATGATATATCGCCGATGTCTTGCCATGCATCAGGGACTTCGCACCGACTATCCGTCCACCGAAGACTTCACCGATAGCCTGATGGCCGAGGCAGACGCCCAATATCGGCGTAGTCTTGCCGAATACCCTGATCACCTCTTCGGATACACCCGCGGCTGAAGGCACGCCGGGTCCGGGAGAGATAACTATCTTGGAGGGTTTAAGCCTCTTCACATCATTTATGGTTATCTTATCGTTCCTGTATACCCTAAGGTCCGCGCCCAACTCTCCCAGGTACTGGACCAGATTGTATGTGAACGAATCATAGTTATCTATGACCAGTATCATTATTTGAGCCCCCGCTCCGCCATTTCAATAGCCTTCACCAATGCCCTGGCCTTATTCAATGTCTCCTGATACTCCTTCGCGGGCCTGGAATCGGCAACGATACCTGCGCCGGCCTGAATGTACGCGGTCTTATCCTTTATCATTATCGTCCTTATCGTGATACAGCAATCGAGGTTGCCGGAAAAACTAAAATATCCGACGCATCCCGCATAAGTACCACGCCTCACATTTTCAAGTTCGTCTATTATCTCCATCGCCCTGACCTTAGGAGCGCCGCTAACCGTGCCTGCGGGAAATGTCGCCCTTATGACATCGAAGGCCGTCTTGCCATTCTTCAGGCGCCCCGAAACGTCCGTAACGATATGCATAACGTGCGAATATTTTTCCACAGTCATCAGATCCGACACCTTAACGCTCTTATAGTCGCATACCCGCCCTATATCATTTCGGCCGAGATCGACCAGCATTATATGCTCCGCCCTCTCTTTTGGATCGGCCAGAAGGCTCTTTATCAGCCTGACATCTTCCTTCTCGGACGCGCCCCTTGGACGGGTGCCTGCTATGGGCCTGACCTCCACGGTGCCATCCTCGCATCTGACCATTATCTCCGGCGAAGAGCCGACAAGATAGAAATCTTTCAGCTTCAAATAATACATATAAGGAGACGGGTTTATTGAACGCAGCGCTCTATAAATTTCGAACGGATGGGACCTCACAGGCGTCTCGAGTCTCTGAGAGAGAACAACCTGTATTATATCCCCTTTCCTGATATAAGACTTCGCTCTCTTCACTGCCGTCTCAAATTCTGTTTTAGTGAAATTGGACTTCAGTTTTATGCCGGGACCGGGCTTTACCGAAATGGGCCGGGCCTCTTTTTTATTCCGGAGGCTGCTAAGCGTCTTAACTATTGAATCTATCTTCCGCACCGCTTCATCATAAGCGACTGACGCCGAACCTTTAACATAAGCGTTCGAGACAACCTTGATCTTATGGTCTACATGGTCGAATATGAGTATCGTGTCGGTGAGCATGAATACCGAATCGGGCGATTTCAAAATATCGCGATTTTTATCCGGGATGTCTTCTATGAAACGCACCATATCATATCCGAAGAAGCCGACAAGCCCTCCGGTGAACCTGGGAAGCCCTTTCACTTTGACGATCTTATATCGCGCGAATAGCTTTTTAAGCTCGTTTATAGGATCATCCGAATCGAAAACCCTGGCGGACTTACCCTCCCGAATCTCTATCCTTTTGCCTTTACTGGAAAATACCACGGACGGCGAAGAGCCCAGAAAAGAATATCTGGCCAATCTCTCCCCTCCTTCAACAGACTCCAGCAGGAACGAATATTCTCCCGGGTCTATTTTAGAGTATGCCGAGAGTGGCGTTTCAAAATCGGCAAGGATCTCCCGATAGACAGGGATCAGGTTGCCCGACTTCGCCAGCTTTAGAAATTCCTTCTTATCAGGATAATACATTTATTTTTTATATACTTTCTTCGGATCGAACAACCTGCCGAGCGTTATCGTCTCATTACCGTCTTTGTCCACTTTTCGGAAATAACAGGTGAAGTAACCCTCATGACAACCCGCGAGCTTCTGGTCGACTTTAATAAGAATAGAGTTGCCTTCGCAGTCGATGTAGAGGCTCTTTACGGCCTGAGTGCAGCCGCTCGTCTGGCCCTTCTTCATCAGCTCATTTTTGCTCCGCCTGAAGACATATACATATCCCTCATCAATCGTCCTCTCCAGAGCCTCTTTATTGAGGTAACAGAGCGTCAGGACTTCCTTAGTCTTCTCATCCTGGATTACAGCCGGGATCAATCCCTTATCATTAAATTTTAAACGTTCAAACAGTTTCATATCCTTACCGCCACTTTCTTTTTCTTTAAATATTCTTTTGCCTGGCGGACGCTGTATCTCCTGAAATGAAATATCGAAGCGGCCAGCACAGCGTCGGCCTTCCCCTCTGTTAAAGCGCCATACAGGTGCTCGAGCGAACCCGCCCCGCCCGAAGCGATAACCGGAATCCGCACGGCTTCACTGATCTTTCTAGTTAGAGCAGTATCATAACCTTCCTGAGTGCCATCGTAATCCATACTGGTAAGCAGTATTTCGCCGGCGCCCAGATCTTCCATCTTCTTCGCCCACTCAATGGCGTTGATGCCGGTCGCGGTACGGCCTCCGTTTATAAAGACTTCCCATCGTTCTTTCGATCTGGTCTTCACTTCGCATTTGGCGTCTATGGCTACGACTATACATTGGCTTCCGAACCTGGATGAAGCTTTTTTGACAAAACCCGGATCCTTGACCGCCGCCGTATTTATCGAAACCTTATCGCAGCCGGCGATGAGCAGATTTCGTATATCATCTATAGTACGTATGCCACCGCCGACCGTGAACGGCAGAAATATCGTATCCGCTACGGCCTTCACGAGTTCCACGGTAGTGTTGCGTCTCTCGTGGCTTGCCGTTATATCGAGGAATACCAGTTCGTCGGCCCCTTCGCTGTCATAAAATTTAGCGTTCTCTACGGGATCGCCCGCATCCTTCAGATTTATGAAGTTCACGCCTTTTACGACCCTGCCATCCTTAATATCGAGGCACGGTATTATTCTTTTCGTAAGCATATTTTTATCGCCTCAGCCAGATCCAGCTTTCCTTCGTAGAGAGCCTTACCGACTATGACACCCTTTAATCCTTCGCTTTCAAGGGCCTTTAATTTTATTATATCCCCGATACTCGATACGCCGCCCGCCGCCACTATATTCAGCCCGGTCGCACTGATAAGCTCTCTCAGGCTGTCGATGTTCGGCCCTTCGAGCATTCCATCCTTCGAAATATCGGTATAATTTATCGTATCGATACCGGCAGAACCTATTCTTTTGGCAAGCTCCACCGCCGTTACCTCAGTTTTAAACACCCAGCCCTTTGTGTAGACCAGCCCGTCGCGGGCATCTATGCCGGCCACTATATTTTTTCCGAAAACCTTAGCAACTGAATTGAGAAATTTCTGGTCGAGCGCCTTTGTGCCTATAACAACTTTTGCGACGCCCGCATCAATAGCTCTTTTTATAGTCCCTTCATCTCTTATTCCGCCGCCCAGCTCTATCTTCGGCCTGACGCTTTTGGCTATTCTTCCCACTATGTCGAGATTTACGGCTTTGCCTTCCAGCGCGCCGTCAAGGTCAACTATATGTATCATCTCGACGCCGAACGATTCCCATTTTCTGGCCATCTCAAGAGGAGAATCGGAATAAGTCGTCTGCCGGGAAAACTCACCCTGGCTGAGCCTCACGACCTTGCCGCCTTTTATATCTATAGCCGGTATAACTATCATTTTAATTTAACAAAATTCTCCAGGATCTTTATACCGACATCCTGGCTCTTCTCGGGGTGAAATTGGAACCCATAAATATTATCCTTACACACACCCGATACAAAGTCTATTCCATAATCGGTAGTGGTTAAAACCACATCCCTATCTTTCGGCTTCACGTAATATGAGTGAACAAAGTACATATAGGATCCCTCGGGCACTCCTCGCAGTATCTCTGCGCCCTGTCCCCTTTGCCCTGTACCCCGTACCCTGAACCCTGTCCCCTGAATACTGTTCCATCCCATATGCGGGACCTTAAGTCCGGATTTCACGAATCTGAACCTCTTGACTCCGCCCTTTAATACAGATAGTCCCTTAACTCCGGGGGCTTCATCGCTATCATCGAATAATAATTGCATCCCGAGGCACAATCCGAGAAACAGCTTGCCGCTCTTTATGGCATCCTTTATCGGATCCACAAGGCGCAAGCTTTTCAGCTCTCTCATGGCGTCGCCGAATGCTCCTACACCCGGAAATACCAGCTTATCGCATCTGGCAAGATCGGCCGGATTAGAGGTGACCTTAACCTTCGCCCCCACCAGCTCAAGGGCCTTCTCAACGCTTCGAAGATTGCCCATCCCGTAATCAATAACCGCTATCATGTTACACCCTTTAGTCTATCGTTCCCTTTGTTGAAGGAACGCCTTTTCTGCGAACATCGATCTGTGCGGCCTCATCCAGCGCGATGCCGAGCGCCTTGAATATCGCCTCAAGCACATGGTGCACATCCTCGCCGGCGTAAACGTCAACGTGCATATTGATCGCCGCGTTCTTAGCAAATGTATCGAGAAAATCTTTGCCGTCTTCGATCGAGTAATTTTCAGGAGCCGGCAGCGTGCCGCTATAACTCGGCATCCTCCACGCAAACGCATAGCGTCCGCCTATATCGACTGTTACCTTGGCCGCCGCCATATCCATAGGGATCTCTTTTGAGCCGTATCTCTTTATGCCCTTGCAGTCACCGAGCGCCTGCTTGAAGGCTTTGCCGAGACATATCGCCGCGTCTTCATTCGTATGATGTATATCCACCTTTAGATCGCCCTTCACCTTTAGCGTGAGATCAAATAGCCCATGAAAAGTAAATAAAGTAAGCATATGGTCGAGGAAACCTATGCCGGTCTTTATATCGGCCTTGCCTGCTCCGTCTATCGTCAGCTTTCCGCTTATATCGGTTTCCGTGGTCTTGCGCTTTATCAGGCTCTCGCGTATCTTCTTCGCCATACACCGCCCTTTCTATTCGAATCTTACTTTGATCGAGTCCAGATGTTTATCAAGCTTTTCGATCCCCGCCACTTTCTCCAGAGGGTCGCGGATCTTTTCAAGCGCTTTCTTGGTGAATGAGAGTATATGTGAACTTTTGCAGAAGTCCGAAACGCCAAGGCCCGAGAAGAACCTCGCGCTTCCGCCCGTAGGCAGGACGTGGCTGGGGCCGGCCACATAGTCTCCCACAGCTACCGGAGTATAGGGACCGAGGAATATCGCCCCCGCATGCATTATCTTTTTAGCTATCCTTTTGGGATCATTCGTCAGTATTTGCAGATGTTCGGCCGCCAGCTTATTGGCTACATCCGCCGCCTCATCCATATTCTTTACCATAATAATGTAACCGTTTATATCCTCTTTCTTGAATATCTTCACCAGCCTCTTTGAGCTCGTTATCAATATCGACATTCCCATGAAATGCTCGGCCTGGGCATCGAGGTCCGCCTTTATGAAATTCACGCTCGACATCTGGTTCGCTATTATCGCGACCTCTGTCGGGCCGGCTAACATATCTATGCCGCAGTAACCGAATACTTGGCGTTTGGCTTCCGTGACATACGCGTTCCCGGGCCCGACTATCTTATCGACCCTTGGTATCGTCTTCGTCCCAAAGGCAAGGGACGCAATCGCCTGGGCGCCTCCGACTTTGTAGATAGCGTCGACTTTCAAGAGGTCGGCCACAACAAGTATATGCGGATCGACAGATCTATGCTCGTTCGGAGGAGTGACGAGGATTATCTTCTTTACGCCCGCCATCTTTGCCGGTATCACTGTCATATAGACGCTGGATACGAGCGGCACCGTGCCGCTCGGCACATAAACTCCTACGGTCTCAAGCGGCGTAATATTTTCACCTAATAATACCCCGTCCGCGTCTTTTATCTTCCATGATCTCTTCAGCTGTTTCTTATAGAACTTATTGATGTTTTCCATCACGACTTTGAGCGTGGATACAAATTCCGGCTTTATGTCCTGGTAGGCCCCGGACATTTCGCACTCTGAGACTTTAAGGTCCTTGATGTTAAGTTTCACATGGTCGAACTTCCTGGTATATTTCAGAACGGCATCATCGCCGGACAGCCTTACGTTCTCTATTATATTTCTTACGCTTTCCGCGATGCGCTTATTCCGTCCCAGTCCCCTGTCGCACAGTTTTTGGAATTGCTTGCTGCCCACTCTCACAACTTTCATTTTAGAATCTCCTTGATTCTGTTAAAGGCCTTATCGATAGCCTCATCCAGCTTTCCGGATACTTTTCCTCCTCCTTGCGCGAAACCATCCTTGCCTCCGCCCGATCCTTCTATCGATTTTGCGATCTCTTTGGCAAAAGCGCTCGCGCTAACTCCCCGTTTCACAAGGTCATCCGTAACGGATATCACGAACGAAACCTTCTCTTCGCCTCTGGCGGACAATACGACTGCCGCCGAGAGAGCTCTCGATCTTATATTATCGGCCAATGCCCTCAAGCCTTCTATGGACATGCCGTCGATATTCTCCGTTATGACTTTGGAATCTCCGGCCATTCTCGCGCGGGAGATAAAGAGATCTATCTTACGTATCTCTTCCTCCAGTTTCTTTAGGGCAAGTTTTTTCAGCTCCTCTTTTCCGGCTTCCAACTTTAGTTTATCGGCTCTTGCCTTCTCTCTTTTCTCCAGCCATTTCGAAGCCGCCTCGCCGGTAAGCGCTTCTATGCGGCGCACGCCGGAAGCGATAGAGCTTTCGCTGGTTATTTTGAATTTACCTATATCTTTTGTATTGTCAACATGTGTGCCGCCGCAAAGCTCTTTAGACACGTTGCCGATCGTAATGACACGCACCGTCTTATCGTATTTTTCTCCGAATAGCGCAGTAGCGCCTTCGCGCCTGGCCTCCTCGATATCCTTAATATCTTTTTTGACCGAGATAGCATTATTTATATTATCATTGACCAACTCCTCGACCCGGGTGAGCTCCCTCTCATCCATCTTCTTCATGTGCGCGAAATCAAATCTGAGGTGGTCGCTGTCGACGAGAGAACCCGTCTGGTGTACATGCTCCCCCAGCGCCTTTCGTAAAGCCGCCTGCAGAAGATGCGTGGCCGTGTGATTCGCCATCACTTTACGCCTTACGGTTTCATCGATCGCCGCTCTCGCGGTTTCGCCGGGCTTTATCACGCCTTTAAGCATCTTGCCTATATGGACTATCGCCAGACCTATCTTCTTCGCGTCCTCGACCTCCATGGTTCCTGACGGCGTCTCGATCTTGCCCCAATCACCAGCCTGTCCGCCCGACTCACCATAGAATGGGGTCCTATCCAGTATCACTTCTCCGCCATCCAGCACTTTTAGAACCTTTGCATTCGAAATGGCCTCTTCGTAACCCAGGAACTCTGTCTTCAGCCCCAGAGCCTCCACCTTCTTTGCAAATGTCTCGGTGAATATCTCGCCCTTCAGCTTAGTCCTGGAACGCGATAATTCTCTCTGCTTATCCAGCAGTTTTTCGAATATGCCCTTATCTATATCGAGACCATGTTTTTTCGCCGTCTCTTCGAGCATCTCATAGGGCATGCCGTATGTGTCATAAAAGTCAAAGGCCGCTTGCGCAAGCTTAAGCGCGTCTTTCGAATTCTTCATACCTGCAAATGCTTCGTCTACTCTTGGAAGCTGGTTCGATATGACGTAGAGAAACGCTTCTTCCTCTTTCTTCACCACCTGGGCTATATCGTCGCGGCGCGCCTTCACTTCAGGATAGGCGTCATACATCACATCTGCTACAGTCATGACCAGTTTATAAAGAAACGGCGTCTTCACGCCTATGTCCTGACAGTGCGACATGGCGCGCCTTATCAGCTTGCGCACAACATAGCCGCGTTCCTCATTAGACGGCATGACGCCGTCAGCGATGCAGAATGTAACAGCGCGAATGTGATCGGCTATCGCGTTGACTTTCTGGTTTCCGATTCCTTCCTTCTGCTCTTTGCCTGCATGGTTTCTGATCTCGCCGGTTATAGGCTTAAATATATCTATCTCAAAATTTGTCTTGACCCCCTGCATTACCGAAGCTATTCTCTCAAGGCCCATGCCGGTATCGATATTCTTGTTGGGAAGGGCCTTTAGGCTGCCGTCCGGTTGCCTATCGAACTGGGTAAAGACCAGATTCCAGACCTCGACAAACCGTCCGCAGTCACAGGCCGGAGTGCAGCTCTTTTTCCCGCATCCGATATCGGCGCTATAATCGTAAAATATCTCCGAGCATGGTCCACATGGGCCGTTCGGCCCCTTCGACGGCGCTTCCGAGGGCCAGAAATTATCTTTCTCACCGAGCTTTATTATCCTAGCAGGCGGAACCTTTATATCCTCTTTCCAGATATTATATGCCTCTTCATCGTCCTTGTAGACCGATACCCACAATGCATCCTTCGGTATCTTCAATGCGACAGTAAAAAACTCCCAGGCCCAGGCGATCGCCTCCTTCTTAAAATAATCACCAAATGAGAAGTTGCCGAGCATCTCAAAGAACGTATGATGGCCGCTCGTCCTACCAACATTATAGAGGTCCCCTGTCCTCAGGCACTTCTGGGATGAGACCGCGCGTCTGTAAGTGACGTTGCGCCCCAGAAACTTCTCCTTGAACTGGTTCATCCCCGCGCCCGTAAAAAGAAGTGTCGGGTCGTCTTTAGGGACGAGTGAATCGCTGGCCACGACCTGATGGCCTTTTACCTTGAAAAACTCAAGATACGATCGTCTTATATCATCCGTTTTCATTCATCACCGCGTCTATCACTCTCTTCACGATATCGTAATTGAATCCCCGCCTTAAGAGATAATCATACAGGCGTTTCAGGGCTTTTCTTCTATCCAGCTTTACGAGACGCTTAAAACGTTCGCCGGCCATATTAAGGGCCACGGCATAATCGTCATAATTCTGCGACTTCTTCTCCAGTGCGGCTTCGATTATCGGCCCAGGCACGCCCTTCTCTTTAAGTTCACGCCTCAAAACCACATCACCGACGGGGTTGACATGCATCCTGGACTCTACCCAGAAATCGGCGAACCTTACATCATCTATCTCGGCGGCCTTCTTCAGGCTCTCGATAACGGCATCTATGGTCGACTCATCATACCGCTTAAGCTTGAGCCTGCCGCGCATCTCAGACTCGGACCTTGGCCTTGAGCGCAGCAGGCAATAAGCGTTATTTCTAGCCGATTGTAACTTCTTATCCTGTTCCAATGTTATTTGATCGACTTCGCTACGATCTCTTTTTCTATCTTCGCGAGCACCGCAGGGTTTTCTTTAAGATAAACCCTGGCGTTCTCCTTGCCCTGGCCGAGCTTCTCCTCGCCGTAGATAAGCCATGCACCGCTCTTCTTCAGCACACCAAGCGCCTCGCCGATGTCGAGGACACTGCCTGACTTCGAGATCCCTTCGTCGAACATTATATCGAATTCCGCTTTCCTGAATGGCGGCGCCACCTTATTCTTAACGACCGATGCCCTTACGCGGTTACCTACAGCCACTTCGTCTTTTTTAAGCGATGCTATGCGGCGCAGATCGATCCTCACGGAAGCGTAAAACTTCAGCGCTCTGCCTCCCGGAGTCGTTTCGGGGTTCCCGAACATCACACCGATCTTCTCGCGTATCTGGTTAATGAATATCACACAGGTCTTAGACTTGGCTATTGATCCTGAGAGTTTTCTCAGGGCATGGCTCATAAGACGGGCCTGTAAGCCCATATGGGATTGCCCCATCTCTCCGTCGATCTCAGCCCTGGGAACGAGCGCCGCTACCGAGTCTATCACGATAACATCGAGAGCATTGGACTTAACCAGCGTCTCCGCTATATCGAGCGCCTGTTCGCCTGTGTCAGGCTGAGACATCAGCAGGTTATCAAGGTTCACACCGAGCGTCTTCGCGTAAGCCGGATCGAACGCATGTTCCGCGTCGATGAATGCGGCGGTACCACCTTTAGCCTGGGCGTTACCTATGATGCTCAGGGTAAGCGTGGTCTTTCCGCTGGACTCGGGGCCAAATATCTCAATAACCCTTCCCCTAGGCACGCCGCCCACACCCAGCGCTATATCAAGCGCCACCGACCCTGTGGGGATAGCCGGCACATCCAGCTTAAAGTCCTGGCCGAGCTTCATTATAGAGCCTTTGCCGAACTGCTTTTCGATATGCTCCAGCGCAAGATCAAGGGCCTTTGTCTTCTGCACCTGAGTAATATCCTTATACTCTTTACTTTGCTCGCGCGGCTCTTCCTTTTCCTTAATTTTTGCTTTAACCATCTTATTCTCCTTAGGTTTTCTATATATTATATAGATATAACTATACTATACGCAGGGATTTATTATACAGTCACTACCTCCTTTCTGTAAAGTTAATTTTCCCTCCCTATATAAGACGCTGAAATGGCCAAAATTGTTGCACATTATTTTAAAATAGTTCCTCACTACGGCGAAAATATTATATCGGAATCTTCAGTCCGGCGTTTACTTTCGGTCAATGCTTCCGCTGAACAGCATCATTTTACGGGTCCTGCCGCAAGATCGCCTTTCGGTGCTTGCGTAGGGTTTACAATATCAGTCCATCCAGGCGGGTAGCTATATTGAACCCATCCTACGCTGCGCCCCTCAAGGCTGGATCTTGCGTCACCCGTAAAATGACTGCAATTATTCCAGCATCGAGCCGAAAGTTCCGCCATCAGATATATCCACCAGGAATATTTTCACCTACGCTTCGAGCGGAGCTTCGTGGAGCTTGGTGTAGATGGGGCCCTGAGGAGTGAGGGTGCTCTGGAAGAGGATTATGGAAGTGACTTTTTGTGAAATGGTACCGCCGGGCTGGATCTCTAATGATGCTGAGGATATCTTCTCTTTAAGCTTTTCGATATTGAGCGATGAGCGGACACGGCCTATTGTCAGATGAGGGCTGAAGGGCCTATTCTCTGCGGGAAATCCTATTTTAGATAGCGACTCCTCTATACGCTTTGCGAGCTCAACCGATTCGGAAGCCCCCTTGTCGAGGCCTAACCAGATAACCCGCGGACGAGCGCTATTCGGAAAAGTTCCGACATCTTTTACTGTCACCTCAAAGGACTTCGCGCTTTTTGCAATAGCATCCAACGCGGACTTTACGACCTCACATTTATTATCGTTAATCTCGCCCATGAATTTTAAAGTGAGATGGATGATCTTCGGATTGACCCATTTGACGTCTGCGCCGGCATATTTAAGGTGGGATTCTATCCGGGCAAGCGCATCTTTAATCTCATCCGATATTTCGATCGCTATAAAAGCGCGCATGCTAAATGTTGAGCCTTATCATGTCCAGGGCAGCCTGCGAAGCCTGCCATCTGATATCCTGGCGCGAGCCATTGAATCTGAACTCTTTAACGATAAGCTTCTCATTTGTCGCCAAAGAGATATACACCAGTCCGACCGGTTTGCGCAAGGATCCGCCCGTTGGACCCGCTATACCTGTAATACCGACTCCTATGTCCGTACGGACAATATGCCTTACTCCGAAAGCCATTCGCCCGCAAACCTGTCCTGATACAGCTCCGTATTTATTTATCAATTCTTTAGGCAATCCCAGTAATTTTTCCTTTGACTCATTTGAATACGAAACGATGCCGGCCACGAAACAACCGGAACTGCCGCTTATATCGGTAAAGCGCTTCGAGAGAAGCCCGCCGGTGCAGGACTCCGCTACGGAAATCGTGAGCTTCTTCTCTATAAGGCTCTTAATCACGATGCTTTCTAGCGTATCATCATCGTATCCGAATATACAATTCTTCAGGCGGGACAAGATCTTCTTTTCCACCGCAGCAATAGCTTTCCGAGCGCGCGCATCGCTTTCGGCCTTCGCCATAACCACTAAATGCACCTCCCGAAGCTTCGCGTAAATTCCCACCGTTGTAGGCGGAGGCAACTTCAACAAATCCTTAACGATTGCATTGACCCGCGACTCCGGAAGGCCGATGGTCTTTATGGTCCTGGTCCTGATTATCTCTTCGGATCTGAACTTCTTTCTAAAATACTGCGTCACCCCATCTTCAAAGAGTGGTTCCATCTCTCTCGGGGGCCCGGGCAGGCATACTATAACCTTACCCAAATGTTCTACTATAAGCGCTGGAGCCGTTCCGAACTTGTTATGCAGGCACTTTGCTCCTTGCGGAACTCTCGCTTGCCTATCATTACCAGAAGGTGGTTTAAAACCTCGCGCCTTAAAATACCTCTCGATATCTTTTAATACGATCTTATTTAGAACAAGAGGCCTATCTGTCAATCGTGCGACAGACTCCATCGTAACATCGTCTATGGTCGGACCGAGCCCGCCGGTGAGTATTACGATATCGCTTCTTGCGATAGCTTTTCTAATGGTCTGGATAAGCCGCTCAGGATTATCACCTACAGTCGTCTGATAATAGAGATCAATGCCCAGCTCGGCGAGCTTTCTGGAAAGGTATGCGGCATTAGTATTGAGGATATGCCCGAGCAGTAACTCGGTGCCAATGGAAATAATTTCAGCTCTCATGCTGAATATTATACCATTTCGATATGAAAATACCAGCAGATCGGTAACCTGTGTTTAAGCGGCGATTAAGAACTTCTCCATCCTGATCTTTAGCTCATTCAAGTCTTCCGGATCGGTCCTGGTTATGGGCTTAAATCTTAGTACGGCCCTGATAGCGAAAGAAAGATTATTTTGATCATCCTCATTTAATAATTTCATCATCTCATTATCTATAACAGTACCCGATATCAAATCATAGTATTTTCTAACCGCATACTTGTTATTCACCATCATCGCCCGTGCAAGACCTATAACGCCTTCCAGATACAGATAATTATTGCCCATTAGCCTGTCACCAAGTATCAGGACACTTGACCTGAGCGATGCTTCTTTGTCACAACCATTCCATATCCCTTTATTATTGAAATCTTCTTCGGTAAAAACTGTCGCAAGTTTGTCCTTTGAGACATGCCGATTCATCGCGGCCCTTCTCATCTCATCCGGTTTCATAATTGCAATATTTCCGCTATTGAGGAGCGACGCGAGCGCTATCCTGACCTGAATCAGCTCTGTCTCATTACTATTTTTTATAAACAGATTTTCGGATAATAATATTTTTGTATTATCATTTGTTCGAGATGGAA
This sequence comes from Candidatus Omnitrophota bacterium, assembly GCA_026387175.1. NCBI lineage: Bacteria > Pseudomonadati > Candidatus Omnitrophota > Candidatus Omnitrophota bacterium. Next base: position 209,382 of record JAPLME010000008.1, on the reverse strand, counting down.
TTTTAATGTTAAACAGATCATGTATATCAGCAAGCGTCTCCGCTTCAGGCCCCCATGAGGTGAGTTCGCGTCCCAACTCAAATTTAAGCTCAAAATTTGTACCCTTTGCGCTACTGCCTGCGACGTTTTCTTCACGAAACCACGAGCCGGCATCCTTATTATCCGTAAACCTGACAAACCTCTTCCCCTGATATTCAATAGTTACACTGTCAGGACCGAGTGCTATTCTCGAAAACCCCCGCCCTCTCACCATAATGTCTTTATCATCTGCATCAGGTTCGCGTTCAAAGCGTTTCCGCGAGGCAAGGCTAGTTTTTACAAGCTCGTCCGGCGAGGCCGGAAGACCGCTCCCTTTATCTTTCCCGATTATCTTTAATCGTAATCTGCCATCCGCAGATTTTTCAGTTTCTACCATTATCTCGCCGCCATTGCCATGCTCCATGATATTAAGACCTACTTCGTCAAGGATAGTCTCTATATCTTTTTCTCTCGTGCCAAGAATCGACCGATGTTTAATTATAAAATTACTTATTTCAGCTGTAAACGCCCTTCCGTTTTTATTGGTGTCTTTATTCGGAATTTGCATTTGTAGCAGCACCCTAGCCCGCGCGCCTGGTGGTCTCAATCTTCCGGCGACAGACATGCCGATCATAACATTGCGCTTTTTATCATAAGAGGCAATTTCTCTGTCCAGATGATAGACCTTAAAACCGCTAGTCCAGTCGAAACCGTCAAAGGCAATGATCCTGATTTCCCTATTCGCACCACCGCTAGCGTAGCCTGCATCGAGGAGAATATAGCGAACTCTGTCCAGATTGAACCGGCGGTCTTCGCCCGGTTTCCGGACCTCTTGAATCGGGCTAAATTCGCCGGTGGATGGATCGCACGTACCTATCAGATTACTCTGATGGTAGACTTCAAAGCCTTCCCGCCAGTTATCGGTTAACGGGATGAGCTCAATATTTTTTAACGAATAGCCGGTACCGATATTAAACTGGATTTTTCCATCGCCGAAGATATTAATATTAAATCTGCCTTTGTAATCAGTGCGTTTTGATATAGAGACCAAATTGAATTTGCCTGTGGTTGGATCGCGGACACCTATAAGATTGATAATAGCCCTATATGCGCTTTCGAGATCTTTTATTGTGGGACGGAGTTTTTTACCGATGAACTGGTTCAGGATCGGGTATATGTCATCATACTTATTCTTAACGCGTTCGGGGACATAATAGCGAGCATCCCTGCCCGATTCCCTAACGTCTACCTTATCGAGAAGATGAAGATGGTAATAGAGGTCCCACAGATCGCGCCTTATCGTATCATACGACCGACCGAGGTTATCGGCAACCTCATCGGCGCGAGGAGGTCTTTCAAACGATTGGATATCTGGCGAGCATAAATATTTAAATACGCCGGGTACCGATCCGGCAGGCGGCTTAACTTCCCATACACTTTCTACGAATGGCTTTAAAACTGCTATTTTATCCGTTAAATTCAAAATTTGATCATGAAGCTGGAGAGGCGCATGTTTCGCCATCGCTTTCAACGCCTTTTCGCAACTTGTTAAATCCTTTCCTGGGCGTTCGCCTCTTATGCTCATCCACTTACGAATCGCTTTCAAGTCAGCCGCAATTACATTAAATCTCGATTTCAGCCTGCTGTGCTCATCCATCGCTTCCGCCACTTCCCTAAGCCCCGCCTCTATACTAAGCAGCAGGAATATAATTTGCTGCGCGCCTTTTTCGCCTTTCAGCTCTCTTGCCAAACCATAATAGGATATATCTATGCCTTTCAATAAATCGTCCCTCTCGTTTATCTTGAGGCTTATTTTGGCCAGTCTGCCGCGGATTGTCTCCTTCCCTTTATCGCTCATTATCCATCTGTCCAAAACACCTGATACTTTTTTCGAAAACCGTTCAAAGGCATCGGCCCTGACATGGCCATATCCGATAATATCATCCCGTAAAACATCTATTGCCCCCATAACCACACGCGAGCGGTGCATTCTATCTTCCAGCATATTCATAGACGATATAACGGCATTCGTTATCTTTGAATCCAGTCTTGCGATATCCTGAAACAGCATAATAGATACACGGGGTTTATTCTTAATTTCTCCCTGCGTTGCAGGGGCTACAGGAGTTTCTGCCGTTTTTTCTCCTTCTGCGACGGTTTCTTTTGCGGGCGATCCAAAATCAAGCTGAAGCTGCCTTGAACGTAGCGTGGGTCTCTTTTCAATTCTTATTAAAATCTGCCTTACAAGAGCCCCTGTCTTTTCTTGAGATCCGACCTTGAAGCCAGATATACCATCTAGCGGCATGGCATGATCGGTATAGCGCAAAATAATATTTGGATTAATATTTATTCTAATTTCTCTGGGCTTTTTTAAAAAACTTATGCTATTTTGCTTCAGGAATTCCTGATATTCATTCAGTATGGCTTCTACACCATCAAGCACAAGGCTCTTTATTGAAACATGGTGATTTTGCTCTATTACTAAGATGAGAGATTTCGTTATGTCTTCAGGAGATACTCTTTCGCTGAAAGGCGCCGGCGCCAATTTATTATTGGAAGGGCGGTCATAGGCAAAATGGTCCGGATATGCCCATGATAAATCCTGGACAAAAAATGCCACTACAAGAAACGCCGATATTATTTTTGTTCTTTTAACAAACATAGTAAAATGAGTATACCATAGCTTATGATATTAGCAATATCAAATATCTTACTTTTTTATTCCTTAATTCATGCTGAAATTTCTGAAGACTATCTGTAGGATTATGTTGGTATATAGCGCGGCTATTATATCATCAAACATTATTCCGAGAGAACCTGCCAGCTTCTCAATCCTTCTGGCAGGCGGCGGCTTCAATATGTCAAATATACGAAAGATGAAGAATCCAAGAATAACGGAATATAGATTAAACGGCACTAAGAATAACGCCAGAAGCATTCCGCATGCCTCATCTATAACTATCATTGACGGGTCCTTCCTCTTATATACTTTTTCCGCCTCGCCGGCGAATAGGACTCCGAGCGTAAATAAGAATAGGATTGAAAAGGCATATAAGATATCATTATTACGCACAAGAAAATATACTATGAGTCCGCCAAGCGAACCCATCGTGCCCGGCATGAACGGTGAATGGCCGAGATAGAAGAAACTCGTTATGAGCTCAACTTTCTTTCGCATTTGAGTAGACCTCCCTGTTTTTCAAAAGATATGATACGCCGCTTATCAGCGTCAATGTCACCGTAATAAGCATCAGCGCGAATATCGCGTCCTTATAAATGTTCTCCGCGCTTTTGGACCAGAAACTTAAAGACGCCGACGGCGCTTCCCTGAATATTATCAAAAGCAGTATGACGAATATAGCGAAGACCTGGCAGGCTGTCTTGTGTTTCCCGCCCCGGTCTGCTGCTATCACTTTACCTTTGGCCATAGCCAGGGCCCTTAAGCCGCTGACAGCGATCTCTCTGAATATTATGATTACCACCATCCAGGCAGGTACGAGCTGCATCTGCACGAAAGCAAGGAATGCGGATAGTATCAGTATCTTATCGGCTATCGGATCCATCAGTCGGCCAAAATCTGTTATCTGGTTATTCTTTTTCGCTAGATACCCGTCGAGGAGATCCGTGCCGGAAGCCAAAAGAAACGCCGCGAGCGCTAATATCTTGGCGGTCAACCCCGGCGTAAATAAGAATATTATGAATATAAACGCAAGCACTATCCTCATCATCGTCAACTTATTAGGAAGGTTCATGCTTTTTCTCCGATAAGATCGTACTCGAGCGTATCCGTTATTCTGACTTTACAAAAATCCCCCACCTTAACGCCTTTACCGGTGAGATAGACCACCCCGTCGATCTCCGGCGCGTCGCCTTGCGTACGCCCTATGAAGCTATTAGAAACTTTATTATCCTCCCCGGATGCCTTTTCGTCAATTAAAACATCAACTATCTTTCCCAGAAATTTCCTCTTGGAACCGATCGATATGGCCTGCTGCAATTTCATAACCTGATCATATCTCTCCTGCTTAAGGCCCTCGCTAACCTGGTCCTTAAGACGTGAAGCGCGCGTCCCTTCTTCCCTGGAATAAATAAAAGCTCCGAGGGCGTCAAATTTTATATCGGCCAGAAACTTTAAAAGCTCCTTAAAATCTTTATCCGTCTCTCCGGGGAAGCCTGTTATTATCGACGTCCTCAGCACAAGCCCGGGGATCTTCTTTCGCAAAATATGTATAAGCTTTGTGATCTCTTTTTTTGTGGTCTTTCTGTTCATAAGGCGGAGCACTTTATCACTTATGTGCTGTATAGGCAAATCCAGATATTTGCATATCTTCCCTTCGGACCCAATCACGTCGATTAGCTCGTCGGTATAATGGGCCGGATGCGTGTAAAGGAGCCGGATCCATTTTATGCTATTTTCCAGTTTCGATAGCTCGCGCAATAGCCGCGGCAGCTCTCTCCTGCCATGCCTGTCGGCTCCGAACAAGGTCGTGTCCTGACCTATTAACTCTATTTCTTTCAATGTGTTCCAGCGGGCAAGGTCACGCACTTCCGCGACAACAGATCCGAGGAGCCTTGATCTAAAATCTCCCCTGAGACGCGATATCACACAGTAGCTGCAGCAATTACTGCAACCCTCTGATATCTTTATATAGGCGTAGTGTTTGGGCGTGAATGGCAATCTCGGGGAATTTTCATTATAAAGATAACTAAGATGTGAAGATATCGCGGAGCGGTTCTTTCTCTTCTTTATTTCCATTAGAAGTCCGGATATTCTAGGAAAATCGCTCGTGCCTATGATAAGGTCCGCCTCCGGAAGCTTATCGGCCAACTTATTCTTATACATCTGGCCCAGACACCCAGAGATCACCAGGTATTTAGCCTTTCCCTTTTTCTTAAGATCTCCGGCTTCGATTATTGCTTCTATCGACTCTTCTCTCGCGCTCTCTACGAAAGCGCATGTATTTACCACAACCACGTCGACACCGTCTTCGAGCGGACTCATTTTAAGACCGCTCGCTTTAAGATGGCCGGCCATGACCTCTGAGTCTACGAGATTTCTCGGACAGCCCAAGCTGATTATAGCGAATTTTTTCATAGGGTTAAGCGGGGGTTAAGAAGGTATTACTTTATCTTGATGCCGGTTCTTGTGATCTCTATATTCTTCAGGATGCCTTTACCGGGAGAGCCCATCTGTTTGCCGTTCAGGACGAGCTCTATCGACGATCCATCGGCAGCATATATATTTATGCTCTTTTCCGCCGTGAATATCTCCGCTGTGCCTTTTGAGAGCACGCGCTCGAAGAGGAGCACCCCATCGGTCCTCATTTTTATCATCACGGTCTTGTTTACTTTTAACAGCAGTTTCAGCTGAACGTTCTTTGGAATGACTATTCCCGCATCTTCCTTTGGAGCTGCATTTTCCTTTGAAACTTTTTTTGAAGATTTGGATCGGGTAGCCGGCTGTTTAACTTTAGATACAGGGACAGGTCTCGATATTCCCTGTTTTCTAAAATACGGCATTACCTTGCCTAACGCAAGCGTTATCATCGCGACCGCCACAACTATGACTACGATAAGCCTGATAAAAGGAAAGACGCTCGACGGACCTTTTGACGCATCTCGCGGTTCGGGCAGTTTATTCACCGTCTCGGATTCGGCCTCAGGGCACAGCCTCTTGTATTCACTCATCACCTGTCGGGAGTCGACGCCAAGATAATCGGCATATTTCTTCAGGAAGCTCTTTACGTAGGTGGGATTAAGAATGCTGTCGCATTTACCGTCCTCGAGAGCCTTCAATACGGCCTGGTGGATTCGCGTCTGTTTCTGGGCCTGGCCGAGAGTAATGTTCTTTCCCTCCCTGACCTCTCTTAACTTATCACCGAGAGCGGACATATTCAATATATCGTTAAACTTAATATCATTCGCCATTTTTTGTCTGGTACTCCTCTAAGGTCGTTAGAAGGTCCCTAGGCTTAGATCCCTGATACGGGCCTACAATGCCCTCATCCTCCATCATATCTATCAAGCGGGCAGCGCGCGTATAACCAAGCCCCAGCCTTCTCTGGAGCACCGAAACAGAGGCTTGCTTCGATTCAAGGATAAGCCTCACTGCCTCCTCATAAACCTCATCTTTATCAAACTTCTTGAATCCGCCCGGCTTCTTCTGCACTTCCACGATGTCATCTGCATATTGTACAGTCCTCTGGGCTTTTATGAATTTAGTGATATTTTCTATCTCCTTATCGGATATTAAACTGCACTGCGCCCTAACAGGCCTCGTGGCTCCGGGCTCGATAAAGAGCATATCCCCTCTCCCGAGAAGCATATCCGCGCCGTTAATGTCAAGGACGGTCCTGGAGTCGACCTTTGATGCCACCTTAAACGAAATTCTTGCCGGGAAATTGGCCTTTATAATACCTGTTATGACGTCCACGGACGGCCTCTGCGTGGCGATTATCATATGTATGCCGACAGCTCGCGACAATTGCGCTAACCTGGTAATGGTGCTCTCCACGTCCTCGCGCGCCACCATCATCAGATCGGCAAGCTCGTCTATGACCACCACTATATATGGAAGTTTCGCCGGACAGCCATCGGACGGCCCGGAAGAAGCGCCCTTGAACTTCTCATTGTAAAGGGCTATATTACGGACCCCGGACTTGGCAAATAATTCGTATCTCGAATCCATCTCGTTTACCACCCATGCCAGCGTGCTCGCGACCTTCTTGACATCGGTAACTACGGGAGAGAGCAGGTGGGGCAGTTCATTGAAGACGGCAAGTTCAACCCTCTTCGGATCGACCATTATAAATCTGAGATCATCAGGCGTCGAATTGAATAAAAGGCTTATGATCGCGGAGTTGACGCACACCGTCTTGCCCGACCCCGTCGCTCCCGCTATCAGGAGATGCGGCATCTTGGCGAGATCCGCGATGACGGGAGTGCCCGCTATATCCTTCCCAAGCGCCAGCTTAAGCACTGAGTCATTATCCCTGTACTCTTTAGAATCAAGCACTTCCCTCAAAAATACAAGCGCGCTTTTAGAATTCGGCACCTCAAAACCTATCGTGCCCTTGCCTGGTATAGGAGCGACTATCCTGACGCTCTCGGCCTTCATCGCAAGCGCTATATTGTCGCTGAGCGAAGTTATCCTGTGGACCTTTACTCCCGGAGCGGGCTCAAGCTCATACCTGGTTATTACGGGCCCCTTATTTATTTCGACTACTTTACCCTCTATGCCGAAATCGAGCAATGTCTCTTCAAGTATGCGGGCAATGGCCTCGAAATCCTCTTTAATTTTACGACTCTCGATCGGTGGCGGCGCATCCAAAAGATCCAGTCCCGGCAGCTTATAGCCCAGGCCTTCCGCGTCGCTTTTGCCGGAAACTGAGACCGCATGTTTTGGCGATGGCTGAGGGGCGGCTGTTTTAACTGGCACCCTATCCGGCGCGGGCTCGGCCGTAATTATCCTCGGAGATAATTCCTTCTTCTCTTTCGAGCTCTGTGAACCGATATTTATCACCGGCTTTCTGGTGAGGATCGGCCCCGAGGCTTCGGGCCTGACAAACACCCTCTCTTTGATATCGGCCGGTAACCCCCTGAACCTTCTGTACATCCCTGAAAGGAACGGCAGGAGAAGGAATTCCGTAGCCAGGAGAAGCGAGAGCAGAAAGAGCACCGCTATCACGAGGATCGCGCCGAGCTTTCCCAAATATTTTATCAGGAAATCCGAAAATACCAGGCCCACTATCCCCCCCAGGCCGAAACGAAACGAGTTGCCGCCGCTTCCTATTATCGAAAATAATGAGCTTGAGGCGAGTATCAGAAAGAATGTGCCGAATATCTTAAAATGCACCTTCTGAGGGGTGATACCATAAAGCCTCGCTACCGCCCATGAGAGGACCAGGAGCGGCATAACATACGAGCTTAAGCCCATAACAAAAAATAGCGACGAACCGAAATAGGCGCCTAGTATTCCGGCGTAATTCCTTACAGGCATATTTGGTCTTGAGGTAAACTGTTTAAGGTCAGAGAAATTGGAGCTTGCGAGCGCGATGAATATGAGAATGGCCGCGGCAAAAAGCAGTACCGCCTGAATCTCGTTCCATTTGCGATTTTCGCGGGGATTATCGTTATTATTCTTTTTTATGCCCATATATTATAGTTGCGTTATGACGATAGACGCGGCTAAGATACAATAGATCCCGAAAATATAGAGTTTATTCGTCTTCACCATCTTAAGCAGGATACCTATGGAAGCAAGCCCTGTGACCATCGCCGTCATAGAGCCTGCCAGAAAATATAAAGAATCTCCCGATACAAGACCGGCCTCTATTTTACCGCACTTCAAAAGGCTAGCCCCGAGTATCGCCGGTATAGCAAGTAAAAAAGAGAATTTAACCGCCGTCTCTTTGTCTATTCCGGATAAGATCCCGGCGCCGATCGTCGCGCCCGATCGCGATATGCCGGGGATAACGGCGATGCCCTGGCTTACACCTATTATGATAGAATTAATAAATCCTATCTTCTTAGGGCTTTCGGCTCCCTTGAACTTATCATAGATAGCCGCGATTATCAGACACAGCCCTGTCGCCAGGAGCATGTATCCGACGAGATGAGGCCTGGTAAACAATTCTTCCGCGGCATCCTTGAACATCATACCTATCACAAATGTAGGTACCGAGGCAAGAACTATATAGAAGGCCGTGCGTCTCTCTTTGGCTATTATATTCAATATATCTTTATGGAAATATAGAAGGATGGAAACGAGCGTGCCGAGATGCAGAAATATGTCAAAGGCGAGCTGCGGCCCTTTTATGCCGAAGATGCCCTGTATTATCACAAGGTGACCCGAGCTCGATATGGGGAAGAATTCCGTTATGCCCTGGACCACTCCCAATATAACAGCCTGAGGCAAAGTCACTTTTACTTTCCGGTGTGGCCAAACCCGCCGTGCGACCTTACGGTCTCGTCAAGCTCTCCGCACACTTTTATATCAGCCCTTACTATATCCTTAATCACCATCTGCGCTATACGGTCGCGGCGTTTTATAACGAAAGGTTTCTTACCGTGATTTATCATGATAAGGCCTATCAGGCCCCTGTAATCGGAATCTATGGTGCCGGGAGCATTTACAAGGCCTATGCCATGCTTCAGGGCCAGGCCGCTTCTAGGGCGAATCTCGGCTTCGTAACCTTCGGGGATACTTAAATAAATGCCAGCCGAGATAAGTTTGATCTCGCCTGGCAATAATACAATCTCCCCCTCAACGTCCGCGTAGAGGTCCATTCCGCTTGACCCTCGAGTCGCGTATTCAGGAACGGGAAGATCCTCGCAACCCTTCTTTCTTTTGAGAGAGATTTTTACTAGCTTCAAATTTCCCTGTGCCGGCAGCACGTAAAACTTTTTACTTCTTTTCTTTATCTTCGGTTTCGATAGCTGAGGGCTCAGCCTGTTTCTTTGAAAGATTGACCCGGCCCTGCTGGTCTATTTCGATAACTTTTACGGTGACTTCATCCCCGAGTTTGACTACATCTTCTACGTTCTTTACGAACTTACCCGCAAGCTCAGAGACATGTATAAGGCCTTCTTTACCCGGCAATATCTCGCAGAACGCTCCAAAGTTCATTATCCTCTTTATTTTGCCTTTGTAAATTCTGCCCACTTCGGGCTCCTCTATCATTCCCCTGATGATCGCGACGGCTTTATCTATAGCGGCGCCGTCCTGAGAGGCCACCTGGCACACACCGTCATCATCGATATCGACCGTAACCCCGGTCTCCTGGATTATCTTCTTTATATTCTTACCACCCGGACCGATGACTTCGCCTATCTTGCCCTGAGGCAGTTTTATGCTCACTATATGTGGGGCGAGGTCGGATATCTTCTCTTTGGGCTTGGCTATAGATTTAAGCATCTTATCCATTATGAACAGCCTCGCGACCTTGGCATCGGCAAAAGCTTTTTTAATGAGCTCTACCGATATACCCTGTATCTTAAGGTCCATCTGGACCGCGGTGATGCCGTCGACGGTCCCTGCCACCTTGAAATCCATATCGCCGTAATGATCCTCGACTCCGCCTATATCGGTCAGTACTATTTCATGGCTGCCTTCTTTAATAAGCCCCATCGCAATACCGCTGACAGGCTTCGATATCGGAACTCCGGCATCCATCAGCGACAAAGTGCCCGCGCACACAGTGGCCATGCTTGAAGAGCCGTTCGACTCCAGAATATCGGAGACCACTCTCACGGTGTAAGGGAACGCGTCCTTAGAAGGCATTACGGCTTTTAACGCTCTTTCAGCCAAAGCGCCGTGCCCTATCTCTCTTCGGCCCGGGCCTCTCATGGGCTTTGCCTCTCCTACCGAAAACGGCGGAAAATTATAATGCAGCATGAAGTTCTTCTGCGTCTCTCCCGCGAGCGCGTCTATAGTCTGTTCATCGGCGCTCGTTCCAAGTGTCGTCACTGATAGGCTCTGGGTCTGGCCGCGCGTAAAGAGGCCGGAACCGTGAGTTCTCGGCAATACGCCTACCTCGCAAGTTATCTGCCGTACCTCGTCGAAGCGCCTGCCGTCGACCCTTCTCTTCTTCTCTACCATATAGCGCCTTACATTCTCTTCCTCAACCTCTGAGAGCGCTTTCTTAATATCCGCGCCGCTATATTCCGAATCCTCTGTCACGAATTTAGCTATAAGCTCTTTAGCAAGAAGGCTCATGGCTTCTTCTCTCTGTTCCTTAGTGGAAAGCTTATTGATCTCGTCAAGTTTTGCATCCGAAGCGGATTTCACCTTCTTTAATAGCTCATCCGCGACTTTGGATACAGTGTATTCCCTCTTCTTGGTCTTAAGTTCGCGCGCCATCTTTTCCTGTAGATCTATAATGGGCTGAAGCTCTTTATGCGCAAAAGCTATGGCATCTGCCATGACCTCTTCGCTCAGCTCCTTGGCTCCGGCTTCTATCATTATTACGCTGGAGCGCGTTCCCGCCACTATTATATCGAGATCGCTGGTCTCAAGCTCTTCGAATGTCGGATTGATGATGAATTTACCATCTATCCTCCCGACCCGCACTGCGCCTATCGGTTCATTGAACGGTATATCCGATATCGTAAGAGCCGTCGATGCGCCTATCATTGCCAATATATCGGAATCATTCTCTCCATCGCTGGATAAGACCATAGTAACGACTTGAGTTTCATTGACGTAGCCTTTAGGGAATAACGGCCTTATGGGCCTGTCTATCAAACGGCACGTCAATATCGCTTTCTCGCTTGGCCTGCCTTCCCGCTTAAAAAAGCCTCCCGGAATCTTGCCCGCGGCGTAGGTCTTTTCCTGGTATTCTACCGTGAGCGGGAAAAAGTCGACATCTTCTCTGGGTTCCATGGAAGATACAGCCGTCGCCAGCACTACCGTTCCGCCGAGCTGAACCATGCATGCGCCGTCCGCCTGCTTTGCCATCCTGCCGGTCTCTATAATTAAAGTTTCCCTGCCTAATTTTGTCTCAAATTTTTTAGTCATACGTTCCTTTTTTATACAATAAAAAATGCGCGAACACTTTTACTATCGGTTCGTACGCACGGTGAGCGCCCGGGGGCGCCAATATCTACTTTCTTAGATCCAGCTTCTTGATAAGGTCGTGGTATTCCTGATCGTCTTTTTTCTTCAGATAATCAAGCAGTCTTCTTCTCACACTCACCATGCGAAGCAACCCATGCCTGGAGTGGTGATCATGCTTGTGCGCCTTAAAATGCGACGAAAGAGAGTTGATCCTTTCGGTTAAAAGCGCGATCTGGACGCTCGGCGAACCGGTATCCTTCTCATTTGTCTTGAAAGTGTTAATTATACTCGTCTTCTTTTCCTTCACTAAAGCCATTGTTCAATACCTCACTTTTCGCTTATATTAACATACTGTTCCAGAAATGTAAAGATTTTATTTTCACTTTAATGGGCTATGGTGTATATTATAATAAAACATGGGATATACAATGAGGTTCGCGCCACTTAAAGCCGGAATTTTTATCATTATCATCCTCTCTCTTATTACCTGCGCCGAGTTGTTCACAAAAACCGGAAACGAGCGGATTAATACAGGCCCTCGCGATCAAATCACTCAATACGAAGAACGCTTTGCCGCGGTCAGGGCGGCGTTACCGGCCCGGGGCGCAGTAGGGTATATTACGGAAGCTCCCCCGGAAGCCGTCATGGCTTACGGCAATCTTCAGGCGGAATATTATCTGACACAGTATGCCGTCGCTCCGGTCGTAGTTGATAATAATCCCCGCAGAGGTATCGTGATAGGCAATTTTCACTCCTCCGCGCTTCCAGATATAAGCGCATATGGCAGATTCAGCGTTATCATGAATGCCGGAAACGGCGTCTTTTTGTTACGTAATGAGGATGCGCCCTCATGATACTTTTTGCGTCACTAATAATATCGCTGGCAATGGGGCTTCTGCTGGTATTCATCGCCTGGCCCTGCCGAAAACCGCTGATAACTAACCTGTCTCTCAAGCTAGCCCTTGCGGTAGGCATAGGAATAGGAATATCCTCATCCCTATTCTTTTTATGGCTCGTTATGAGCGCTTACCGGTTTGGTTTTGCGTCGTTCGTAATCGCGGAACTGCTGCTGTGCGCCGCGCTGGGAGCGGTATTATTCGGCGCGTTAAAACAGGAGGCTCAAGAATGCCTGATGCTGCGGAGGGCCGAAAACCAGATCTTTTCCAATAGGGTCTATTATGTTCTAACAGCGGCGTTTTTGTGCGCAACCGCATTCGCGATATCTTCCTTCATATCAAAATCGGCTTGCCAGCCGCATGGTGGATGGGACGCATGGGCCATATGGAACATGAGGGCACGGTTCATTTTCCGTGGACTGGCCGCCTGGAAAGATGCCTTTACCAATGTCATAAGCTGGACAAACCCGGATTACCCTCTTCTGCTGCCAGGTATGATAGCCAGGAGCTGGGCCTATATGGGTAAATGTCAGACTCTCGCACCGGCCGCTATCGCGCTGGTCTTCACATTTGCCACTATCGGGCTATTGAAATCGTCGCTCTCCCTCTTGCGGGGGAGAGAACAGGGCCTCTTAGGCGCTTTCATCTTATTGGGCACACCGTCATTCATCCTGCATGGAGCGTCTCAATACGCCGATGTGCCGCTATCATTTTTTATCTTAGCGAGTATCGTTATCTTATACCTCAATGAGAGACTGCCCGGCAAAAATAATGGATTCCTGGTGCTCGCCGGCTTAATAACGGCATTCGCAGCCTGGACAAAAAACGAGGGCCTGTTCTTTTTAGCGGCAGTCATTATTTCCCGTATCTTCGTGACCGTTCCGATCATCGGCATCCGCGGGAGCTTACGGCAAATGGCGGCGTTTCTCGCCGGCTCAAGTCCTATCCTTTTAATTATCATATATTTCAAGCTCTTCCTGGCGCCGCCCAACAAAGATATTCTGGCGGCCCAAATATCCGGGCACTGGGCAGAAAAACTGGCCGACCCGTCCAGGTATTACTTTATAATATCGGGGTTCACTAACGAATTTTTCCGGCTCGGGTTTCTCTTCACAGGCGCGGTCCCCGTCCTTTTAGTATATTTATTCCTTGCCGGCATATCGATCAGAAAGGAAGACCGGACAGCGGTTCTTATATCGATACTCGCGGTATTAATTATGCTTACCGGTTACTGCGCAATATATCTTACTAGCCCATACGATCTCAAGTGGCATATAGGCACCACCTTAAACCGCCTGGTCCTGCAGCTATGGCCGACTATTATTTTTATCTACTTCATGATGGTCTCGCCGCCGGGAGAGATCATACATCCTATATTAGAAGGGAAAGATGAAAAGAAAGAAACACGCCGTACAAAAAACCGTAGATGAATCTATGTCCGGCATCCGGCCCGGCCCTTGGTACAACGCCGACCGGTATCAATTCACGGCATTCATAATTGCCTGCGCGCTTTTCTGCTATACATGCTTTCGAGCAGGCGTCATATCGATAAGCCACGATGAAGCGCTCACCTATCTCATTCATGCGCAGGGAAGCATACGAAACATATTCTTACACGCGGGAGCTATCAGTTCGAATAATCATCTGCTCAATACGTTATTCATTAAATTCTTCTGCGAAGTGCTCGGGAACAATGAATTTGTTATCAGGATCCCGGCGCTGATCGGACATATCCTTTACCTGGTCGCGTCTCTCAAAATACTTGACCTTTTTTTTAAAAAAGCCAAGTACCTGCTCGGATTTTTGCTGCTGACGACAAACCCGTTTTTACTGGACTTCTTTTCCTGCGCCAGGGGATACGCTCTGGGGGTCGGCTTCCTGATGTTCGGCCTATACTTTTTCTTGAAAAGAAATTACGCTTGCGATAGCCTGCGTCCTCGCTGCAATATCTTAACCCTGTCCATGCTCGGGTTTTCCGTGTTATCAAACCTGGCTTTTGCGAATGTCCTATTCGCGATAATGGCGTTAATCGGCATATCCGAAATATATGAAATGATTCGCGCGGCGAAAAACTCCATGGTCAAAGCCTTCAAAACACTGGCCATGGGATTCCTGATTCCAGCCGCGTGCATCCTGATAGTATTGCGTTTTATTTACAGCGCTCCCGTCATGGACAGGATCAAGCTTTTTATCACAGATTATGGCGGCACAACAGGCTTCTGGGCAAACACTGTGACCACAGTCCTGGAGTGCGTCCTCTACGGTAAAAGCTATGCAGGGCCGGAAGCGCTGCATGTCATAAAAATCATCATATTTATGCTATATGTCATAGCTCTCATCGTCGCGATATCGATAGGTATCAATGGGCGCCCAGGTAACAAGAATAACACGAATACATTATGGCTCGCGATGCTCCTGTTGCTGATAATCGTTTCGATGAATATTCAATTTACATTCTTCCATATAAAATACGCTATTGATAGAGCGGCCATATACCTGGTCCCGCTCTATTTAGTGCTCGTGATATCTTTTTGGTCCTCTCTCTCTTCCTCCGCCCATAGCGCTTGGAGGGCGATAATGAACGGGTTCTTTTTTGTAATTATTTCAGCAGCGGTCCTGCACGGAATTTTATGTATGAATATCACCCATTTTCACATATGGAAATATGATGCCGACACAAAGAACGTCATGCGGAAGATCTACGACCTGACAAAAAATAATATACCCGGAGGAAATAAATACAGGATAGGCATCAACTGGCTTTTTGAACCCGCAACGAACTACTATATAATAAAGGATAAGACGTACTGGATCGATTTCACGACCCGGCAGGGCCCTGACGGAATATATGATTTCTACTATCTGCTCGAGCCTGACAAGGAGATCATAAAAAAATATGATCTGCGAGTTCTAAGGAGCTCCGATATATCAAACGCGATACTTGCGTCGCGTAATGGAATTTAAATTTTTTATTACGAAAGGGGTGCCAAATGAAAAGATCGGATCAGGCGGAGAGAGAAGCCGCGTCGCATGTTGCGGCCCTTATGACGGCCGCGGCAAGGACCTCTCCTAAGACCAGGGGCATAGACAATATTGAAATAATGATCATTGATGACGACACGACGAAGACGAAACTGATAAACAAAATGAAAGAAATATCGAAAACCGAGAATAGGCCCAGCCTCGAACGCGACGCGAATTCTATCGCGGCCTCCCCTGCTCTGGTAATCATCGGCGTCAGAGCAAACCCCGCGGGGCTGGATTGCGGATTTTGCGGTTACCCGACATGCGGCGAACTCTCAAAAACCAAAGGCATCTGCGCCTACAATTCGATAGATCTCGGCATAGCGGTAAGCTCCTCCGCAAGTCTGGCAAGCCGGTTCCATATAGATAACCGCCTGATGTATTCGATCGGCAGGGCTGCGCTCGACCTGAAGCTATTCTCCGGCGCCGTAAAACAGGCGCTCGGTATTCCCTTAAGCGTTACCGGCAAGAATCCGTTCTTCGATCGGAAATAAAATAAGGGGCCGTGACAATTATCACGGCCCCTTATCTATTATTCGTCCGCTGTTACCGATTATCCGGCAACCGCTTTAAGGCTCAGCGCTATCTTATGCTGCAGCGAATCCACCTTCAGCACTTTGACCTTAACACCATCACCTACATTGAACTTGGTCTCAAGCTTTTCGCCCTCGCCAAGCGTTATTTCAGAAATGTGGACCAGGCCTTCCAGGTCACTGGCTATCTCCACAAATAATCCGAAATTCGCGACCTTCGTGACTTTACCGTCCATCACGGTTTCCGGGGGATATTTCACGGCTATCTCATCCCACGGATCCGGAGTGAGCTGTTTTATTCCCAACGATATCCTTCTATTTACAGAATCTACCGCGAGGACCACAGCCTCTAACTTCTCTCCCTTACTGAAAACATCCTTCGGGTGCCCAATACGCTTCGTCCATGATATGTCCGAAACATGCACCAATCCGTCTATCCCATCCTCGAGCTCTATGAACGCGCCATAGTCCGTAAGATTGCGCACCTTGCCCTTGACTTTCTGGCCGACTGTGTACTTCTTATCGACCTCAAGCCATGGGTTAGCCTCGAGCTGCTTCAAACCAAGAGATATCTTTTTATTCTGCCTGTCGACATCGAGGACCTGCACCTCTATCCTGTCGCCGATCGCGAGAAGCTCATTCGGATTGGCATACTTCTTAGTCCACGAGAGTTCGGATATGTGGAGCAGCCCTTCAACGCCTTTCTCGAGTTCGATGAACGCGCCGTAAGGGACCAGGTTAACAACCGTCCCCTTGAGCTTGCTGCCGACAGCGTATTTCGCGTCAACCGCTTCCCACGGGCTCTGTGTCCTCTGCTTAAGCCCCAGCGATATCTTCCCGCTGACAGTATCAAAATCCAGGACCATGACATCTATCTTATCGCCTATAGCCAGGATCTCGCTGGGATGTGAAATTCTTCCCCAGCTCATATCCGTTATATGCAATAGCCCTATAATACCTCCTTCAAGCTCAACGAAAGCTCCGAAATCCGTGATATTGCGCACGATACCGGATACGACCGCGCCTTTCTGGAGGGTCTCAAAGAGTTTCTTCTTATCTTCTTCCCTCTGCTGGCTAATAGCGTCTTTACGGGATACCACTATGTTGC
This sequence comes from Candidatus Omnitrophota bacterium, assembly GCA_026387175.1. Classification (NCBI taxonomy): domain Bacteria; kingdom Pseudomonadati; phylum Candidatus Omnitrophota; species Candidatus Omnitrophota bacterium. Next base: position 192,246 of record JAPLME010000008.1, on the reverse strand, counting down.
GTCTTGCTTTATTTATCTTGACGATCTTGAATGTGAATACCTGTCCGATGAGCTGATTGAGATTTCCAAAGGTCTTCGAACCGGCAAGGCTAGCCGGCAGGAACGCTTCAACTCCGACGTTGACCATGAAGCCGCCCTTGACCTTCTTTGAAACCTTTCCATCGACTATGTCGCCCTCACCGTACTTCGATATGACCATCTCCCAGCCGACGGCCCTTTCCGCCTTCTGCTTCGAGAGAACGACCATACCATTTTCGTCCTCTTTGGACTCTAGATATACGTCGATCTCATCTCCGATCTTCAGGGACTCAGGATCGGTAAATTCTGACAGTGGTATAGCGCCTTCTGACTTATAACCGACGTCGACTACCACATCTTTCGGATTTATGCCGATTATCTTGCCCTTCAGGATCTGCCCTTCTTTAATGTCAATGATGCTGTCCTGATAGAGCTTCGCGAAATCGCTCATCCCTCCTTCCGTACTTTTTTCTGCGTCGTCCACTACATGTTTTTCAGCCATTAGTAAAACAACCCCTTTCATTGGATTTTATTTTTTGCTTCTTTACAGCTTGCTCAGGCATACGCGAAGAACCAGCCATACCCTGAACTTGTTGGTCCGAAATTTTACAGAGAAAATTTTGGATTTTGAAGTCAACTTCGTATCCAAATTTTGCTCTGTCAAAATTTGGATTTTACCTTATTTTATATAACTCAATAATTTTTCTGTGACCTCTTCTATCGAAAGGTCGGTGGTATCGATAAGCACGGCATCCGGAGCTTTTTTAAGCGCGCCGACATCCCTATTCATGTCGGATTCATCTCTCCTTATCACATCATTCTTTATTTTGCCGAGATCCGCGTCCTGGCCCGCCTCTAACAGCTCCTTGTGACGCCTCTTGGAACGCTCTTCTACGTCGGCATCCAGATAAAATTTGAACCTGGCATCCGGAAAGACCACGGTGCCGATATCCCTGCCTTCGAGAACAGCGCTTGATCTTCCTCCTATGATACGCTGCGAATTCACCATCTCCCGCCTGACCCCGGGAACGCGGGCGATGAACTTCACGTTATTCGTAAGCTCGGGCGTCCTTATAAGAGCGCTCACATCCTCACCGTCCAGAAAGACTTTCAGGCTGCCGGAAACATTTCTCAGGTCTATCTTTGTGTTCCTGGCAAGATTCGTAAGGGCATCGGCGTCTTCAAGATCCGCTCCCTCTCTCATCGCCTTTAATGTAAGGGCCCTGTACATAGCTCCCGTATCGATATATAAAAGGCCGAGCTTTCCAGCGATCAGCTTTGAGACGGTGCTCTTGCCGCTGCCCGCAGGCCCGTCTATCGCCACAATGAAATGGCTGTTCTTATTTTGCATATGCTAATCTATCGCGCCTTGACTTCGAATGCTTTAAAATAGATACCGTCATACGCCGATCGCCTTGACCTATGGCTTTAAGCAGCTTTCCATAATGCCTATTAAAAAGCCCTCCGGCATCCGATAACGCTTTCTTATTTGTTAAAAATATATCCGCCCATAGCTCCGGATCGCTCGAGGCCACCCTCGTCGTGTCTCTGAACCCTTCCGCCGCGCACGCCATATCTTTGACCGGCACCGCGCCGGCTAGCGCAAAGGCGACTACATGCGGCAGGTGGCTTATAAGCGATACCGTCCTGTCATGTTCATAAGGGCTCATCACTTTAATACGACCTCCGATGGCTCTCCAGAAAGATGAAACTTTTCGAAGCGCCCCGGCGTCCGTGCACGGCGTCTTAGTCACTATACAGGGAGAGCATCTGAAAAGATCGCCCGTGGCAAATTCCACGCCAGTATGTTCCGATCCCGCCATAGGGTGGGAACCTACGAAATACGCATTTGAAGACTTTCCCAATAAACCCTCTATCTGATTTACTATCCATCCTTTAGTGCTTCCGGCATCGGTTATAATAGCGCCGCGTTTCGCGCTCTTTAAAACTTTAGCGGCCAGTCCCGGTATTAGATGAACCGGCGCGGCAAGCACTATAAGGTCCGCGTCTTTTACGCCTGAGGCTATATCCATCACGCCCTTATCTACCGCCTTACATTTTAGCGCTTTCTTTAAAGTGGATCCGCGCCTGAATACACCGATGACTTCTCTTGCAAGCCTGTTCTTCTTTATGGCAAGGCCTATCGATCCACCGATCAACCCTACCCCGATTATCGCTATTTTATTAAATCGCACCATCTCGTCTTAAACCTCTCTCCCCACTGCTCGCGCAACTTTTTTGATCTGGACCATCAATTTCGCGAAAGTCTCAGGATGGAGAGACTGCTCTCCGTCCGACATCGCCTCTTCAGGCTTCGAGTGGACCTCTATTATGAGACCGTCCGCGCCTGCGGCAACTCCAGCTTTAGCGGCCGGACCGACGTAACTCCACTTACCCGCGGCATGGGACGGATCTATTATTATCGGAAGGTGGCTGAGATGCTTCACTACGCTCACCGCGTTTATATCGAGAGTGAATCTGGTCGCGTCCTCGAACGTCCTTATTCCCCTTTCGCACAGGATGACTTTGAAATTGCCCTCCGCCAGTATATACTCCGCCGACATCAGAAATTCTTTTATCGTATTGGACATGCCCCGTTTTAAAAGGATGGGCTTCTTGGTCCTGCCGACCTCTCTCAGCAGATTGAAATTCTGCATATTGCGGGCGCCTATCTGGATTATATCTGTGTATTTAGAGACCAGGTCTATATCGCGTATATCCATCAGTTCCGTGACTATTTTAAGTCCGGTCTCCTTTCTGGCTTCCGCAAGGAATTTCAGGCCCTTCTCCCCCAGCCCCTGAAAAGCGTACGGAGACGTCCTGGGTTTAAAAGCTCCGCCCCGCAGTACCGTAGCACCTGCGCTCTTCACTTTTTTGGCAATACTTATCAAAAGCTTCTGGTTCTCGACGGAGCACGGCCCAGCCATGACAACCAGCTTCTTACCGCCAACTTTCACGCCTGACCCGATATCTATCACGCTGTTATCTTTTTTGAAATCGCGCGAGGCCAGCTTATAAGGCGTCAATATCTGCATGACCTTCTCAACGCCCGGAAATACCTCGAGCGGCTGGGTCCTCATTACATCTTCTTCGCCTATCACGCCGACTATGGTCCTCTCGATCCCTTTCGAGATCCATGGCCGCAGTCCCAGGCCTTTTATCTTGCTGACAAGATGGTCAAGCTGCTTTTTTGTCGCGTCCGGACGGAGGACTATTATCATCTCTTATCTCCAGATATTAGATTTAAGCACGCCTTCAAGCGCATTCACAAATTTCTTATTTTCAGGTTTCGTTCCTATTGTAACACGTATATATGTATCCAGGCCCCACGCCTTCATATCCCGAACGATAACGCCTTTTTTAAGAAGGGTGTTAAATACATCCTTACAATCTCTTTTGACATCCACCAGAACGAAATTCGTAGCGCTCTCGACGTAACTCAGGCCCATATCGCTAAACGCGGCGTATAAGTATTCTTTCTCTTTTTTAACATGAGAAAGGGTCTTTCTCAAGAATACCTTGTCATCTATCGCTGCACGGGCGGCAGCCTGCGCCAGTAAATTTACATTGAACGGTTCTCTGGTCCTCTCCATATAGCTTATAATCTCAGGGCTCGATATGCCGTATCCTATTCTTAGTCCCGCAAGCCCGTACGCTTTAGAGAATGACCTCGCTATTATAACTCCGGGCCTATCTAGATAATCTATGCCATTCGGATAATCCTTAAATGTATAATCCGCGAATTCGAAGTAAGCCTCATCAAGGAAGACTATCACTTTTTCGGGCAGGCCATTAAAGAATTCGTCCAGTTCTTTTCCTGAAACATAAGTCCCCGTCGGGTTATCAGGGTTTGCTATGAAGACCACCTTCGTCTTATCCGATATAGCATCCTTCATGGCTTTTAAGTCATGCCTGAGATCTTCACGAAGCGGAACGTACTTTATCTTCGCGTTCTGGAGCTGCGAGACGATCTCGTATATAAGAAATGTCGGCTTCGCTATGATCACTTCGTCACCGTCTCCGACAAAAGTCCTCACCGCCATACCTATGATCTCATCGGAACCGTTGCCGAATATGAGGCCCCGATCCTCCACCCCGAGGAGCTTCGCCACTTTCTTCCGAAGATAAAAACTGGAAGAGTCCGGATAACGGTTTATGTCCATGACGCTGCCGCGGATCGCGGCTATAGCTTTAGGGGACGGCCCCATGCAATTCTCGTTCGAGGCCAGCTTTATAACCTCTTTTAACCCAAGCTCTCTCTGGACTTCCTCTATAGGCTTGCCCGGCACATACTGCTTCACATTCAATATATTCTGTCTGACCTTATTTCTCATTATTAAACGTTATCTCCGATCGGATATGATCCAAGGATCTTCATATATGTGGCCGATCTTCCCAGCTCCCGCAAAGCTTTGGCCACTTTAGGCTCGTGATGATGACCCTTTATATCTACAAAGAAATAATATTCCCACGCCCTGACCTTGGACGGCCGCGACTCTATCTTCGTCATGCTGATTCCGTGCCGCTTGAAAGGAACCAGGATATCGTGAAGAGCGCCCGCGCGGTCCTTTACCGAGAACATGATAGAGGTCTTATCTTTTTTTGTCGGCCTGGCCTCGATCTTTCCTATTACAAGAAATCGGGTTACATTATGAAAGCTATCCTCTATGGAGCCGCAGAGTGTCTTTAGCTTATATTTTTTTGCCGCAAGCTCTCCGGCTATGCATGCGGAGAAGCGCTCCTTTGAGACGATCTCAGCGGCTTTCGCGGTGCTAGAAACCTCAACGAGTTCTACCCCCGGAAGATTAGCCTCGATCCATAGCCTGCACTGGCCAAAAACCTGAGATTTTGAGTATACCTTCCTTATCTTTCTCTTGTCGGATTCGTTCGAGAGAAGATTATGGGACACCTCAAGATAGACTTCTGAGCAAATTTTTAACTCGGAATCGATGAACATATCCTGAGTATGAGTGACGGCGCCATCGATGGAGTTCTCTATCGGTACCACTCCATAATCGGCTCTGAGCTTTTCAACCTCCGCGAATACATCTGTTATCGTTTCACACCCGGTGTAACTGACGCTTGCGCCAAACTTCTTGATGCTTGCCAGATGCGTAAAAGTGAACTCCGGCCCAAGGTAAGCTATCCTTACAGGGTGCTCCAGCGAAAGCGAGCTCGACATGATCTCTCTCAATATGGCCCTCAGGGCATCGTTAGACATCGGTCCGCTGTTCTTCGCGAGAAGCCTGTCATATATGTCCTTCTCGCGCTCAGGGACATAGGCAGCTGATTTTGATTTGCGTTTTATCCTGCCTACATCGAGGATGATCTCCGCCCTCCTGTTAAGAAGTTTCAGCATCTCGGAATCTATCGTGTCGATCTTCTTCCGCAACCTTTTAAGGTTCATTTACCGCCTCCTCCTGGCTTCTGCCTTGCTCCGTATCGGCGTTTGAAGTATTTATCGTCTCCAGTTTTCCGGTCTCTTTGTTTATGACCCCTGACTTCTGGGCCTCTTTCACAAAATCCAGATCACTCTCCTGGAATTCTTTTAAGTTCGGAAGCTCTTCAAGCGATCTCAGCCCGAAATGCTGCAGGAACTCATTCGTCGTGACATACAGTATGGGCCTGCCCGGCGCGTCGAGCCTGCCTTTTGTCTTTACAAGATTCCGCTCCTCGAGAGTCCTTAAGACTCCATCTACATTAACGCCCCTGATTATCTCTATATCGGTTCTCGTTATCGGTTGCTTATAAGCTATTATCGCCAGAGTTTCAAGCGACGGCCCGGTCAATCTGTCAGAGCCTTTCTTGTAAAGCGCCGCGATCCAGCGACTATAGATCGGGTCCGTAAGCATCTGGAAGCCGCCCGCTATCTCCTTTATGCTGAAACTTCTGCCTGAAGCGATATATTCATTATTCAGCTCCGTCAGGACATCCCGTATCTGCACGGGTTCTATATCCTTCAGGACATCTTTCAGTGTATCTATCGATACCGGTTTGTCGCTCACAAATAAGAGCGCCTCCACTATCCTTTTTGCCTCTTCTCTATCCATTTCCACCACCCGAGGGTTTAATGTTTTCCATACTCTTCACTATCTCTATCTCGCCGAAAGGCGCATGCTGAATTATGCTGACCTCCCTTATCTTTATAAGCTCCAGTATCGCTAAAAAAATCGTTATTATCTCGGTTTTGTTCTTAGCGGCCTTGAAGAGATCTGTGAAGATCACCTTCTTATGATCGACGAGCATATGCAGTATGTCATGTATCTTTTCCGATACGGTGAACTCGTCTTTTATGATACGGTGAAACATCTCTTTCGGGATGTCTCTCAGCACTTTCGTGAACGCGGTTATAAGATCGAATAAGCTTGCCTCGAGAAATTCGTCCTTTGAGGCGGGAAGCTCGTCCATATTGATTCCGGAACCGACCCGCGCGTAAAAATGTTTCTGGTGCGATTCTTTCTGCGCGAGCTCTGCCGCGGCTTCTTTGAACTTCTTATATTCCAAGAGCCTCTTTACGAGCTCCGCCCTCGGATCCTGCTCTTCCTCGCTCTCCGATTCGGTTTCGTCCGGCGGGAGCAGGAGCTTCGACTTTATATGCATCAGCGTTGCGGCCATTACCAGGAATTCGCCCGCGATCGTAAGGTCCAATAGCTGCATCAGCTCCATATATTCCAGATACTGATCTGTGATCTTCGCTATCGGGATATCATATATATCGACCTCTTCCTTCTTTATCAGGTATAAAAGAAGGTCGAGCGGCCCTTCAAAGACTTCGAGCTTTACCTTATAGGTCATTATTCCTGCGCAAAATGTATGAGCGATCTGACCACGGCCATCGTCTGACCCGCGGCATCCCTGGCCCTCTTCGCTCCGGTCTTCAGAATATCCTTAACATCATCGTTCGACAGCTTCGCTCTCTTCGACCTCATCGGCTCAAGGCGCTCTATTAATATCTTCGCAAGGCTCTTCTTGCATTCTGTGCAGCCTTTCGAAGCGCCCTCGCACCAATCCTTGACGGACGCAAGTGAGTCCGGATCCGCGAATATCGAATAATAACTGAATACATTGCACACATCCGGGTGCCCGGGGTCTTCCAGCTTTATTCTGGACGGATCCGTAATCATGGAAGCCACCTTCCTCGATATATCGGCGGGCTCATCGGAAAGCGAAATAAAGTTATCGTAGCTTTTAGACATCTTCCTGTTATCCAGCCCCAGAAGCTTCGGTATCTTCGTTAACAATCCTTCCGGCTCGGGGAATACATTCTTGCCGTAAATCGTATTAAAACGGCGCACGATCTCGCGCGTTAACTCCAGATGCGGCATCTGGTCGACCCCTACAGGAACCGCATCGGCCTTATATAGCGCAATATCCGCCGCCTGCAAAACAGGATAACCGAGAAAACCATAGGTCGTAAGGTCTCTCCCTTTTATCTCTCGAAGCTGCTCTTTATACGTAGGGCACCTCTCGACCCATCCAAGCGGTGTAAGGTCCGAGAATACCATATATAATTCCAGGTGCTCCGGCACATGCGACTGGATGAATATAACGCTCTTCTCGGGATCGAGGCCCGAAGCGATAAAGTCCTTAACTATCGCATATGAGTTTTCGCGTATATCCTTCGGGTCTTCGTACTCGCTCATTAACGCATGCCAGTCGGCTATCATATAAAAACAATGGTAGGACTCCTGCAGCTTTACCCAGTTATTGAGCGCGCCCACCAGATGCCCAAGATGGAGCTTGCCCGTAGGCCTCATTCCGCTTAATATCCGCTTCTTAGCTGTCATTTTACCTTCTAGCGTCTAGTCTGCGGGCGATCTTCTCGATCTGGTAGATCTCTATAAGGTCGCCGGTTCTTATATCGTCATGTCCGGACAGCCCTATTCCGCACTCAACGCCTTCGTTGACTTCGCGCACGTCATCCTTAAACCTCTTAAGAGAGGAGATCTTGCCCTCATACACAACCTGTTTATCGCGGATGAGCTTGGCAATGCCTGCGCGGACGATCTTACCTCTCACGACCTGGCTGCCCGCTATGGTGCCGACCTTCGTTACCCTGAAGGGCTGTTTAACAATAGCTCTTCCTACAAATATCTCTTTCTCTACAGGCGCAAGCAGCCCTTCCATAGCGGCCCTTACGTCCTCTATCGCTTCGTATATTATATTGTAGCTCTTTATCTCTATATCTTCTTTCACCGCCAGATCCGCCGCGCCTTCATCGATCTTCACGTTGAATCCCATGATGATAGCGTTTGACGCCACAGCAAGCATCACGTCCGACTCGGTGACATTCCCGACGTCAGCATGGATGATCGTGACTTTAACATCTTTGGTGTTTAACTCTAAGAGCGAAGCCTTCAGCGCCTCGACGGACCCCTGCACATCACCCTTAAGAAGTATATCCAGTTCTTTTGCCACTCCCTCTTTCATCTTCGAATAAAAGTCCTCGAGCGTAACACGATGCGACATCTTCAGTTTATGGCTCCTGGCCTCATCCTGCTTCAGAGTCGAAAGGATCCTCGCCTTCTTTTCGTCCCTCACTACGAAGAACTCATCTCCGGCCATCGGAACGCCGGATAATCCAAGTATCGTAACGGGCTTTGACGGCGGAGCCGCTTTTACACGGGTTCCCGTATGGTCCATCATCGCCTTAACGCGGCCGTAATGCATACCTGTGAGTATCATGTCCCCTAGCCGGAGAGTTCCGTTCTTCACAAGCACCGTCGCGACCGGCCCTTGAGCGCTGGAGAGTTTCCCTTCTATAACAACGCCTCTTGCCCTGAGCTCGGGATTAGCTTTCAATTCCAGAAGCTCCGCTTCTAAGAGCAGCATCTCGAGCAGTTCGTCCACTCCCTCCCCGGTCTTGGCCGATACCGGCAGCACTATAGTCTTCCCGCCCCAATCCTCCGGGCTAAGCCCGATCTGGCTTAGCTGACCTTTGACTTTATCGATATTTGCCGAAGGAAGATCACACTTATTAAGCGCGACCACTATCGTGACACTGGCCGCCCTGGCGTGGTCCAGGGCCTCTTTGGTCTGAGGCATAACACCATCGTCAGCGGCAACCACAAGGACTACGATATCAGTCGCATTGGCCCCCCGCGCTCTCATCGCCGTAAAAGCCTCGTGGCCGGGAGTGTCCAGGAATGTGACCGAGCCGTTCTTCAACCGCACTTCATATGCGCCTATATGCTGCGTAATGCCGCCCTTCTCCTTGTCCGCAACACGGGTCTTCCGGATGAAATCTAGAAGGCTTGTCTTTCCATGGTCAACGTGCCCCATGAATGTAACGACCGGAGGCCTTGCGGTAATATGGCGCACGTCCTGCTTTGACTCCATTTCGGTATGTTCTTTTGAAACCTGCTCTTCTATCTTAGGGGGTTTCCTGAACTCTATGCCTCTCGCCTTTAACAGGTTTACAACAAGCTCTTCGCCTAAACTCTGATTTATCGTAGCAAATATATTTTTGCCCATCAGATCCAGTATTATCTCATTAGGTTTCACGCCCAATTTTACGGCAAAATCTTTTAGCGGTATAGGCAGGTCGAATTCCAATACTTTCGCTTCACGGACTTCGGGCACCACAGCTGCCGTTTTTTCAACAACCGTCTCCTTAACTGAAGATGGGCCGGCCTTGATCTCCTGCGATTTCTCAGCTACCTTGAGGGCTTCAGGCTTTTGGGCCTGAGGCGGTGCCGCGCTTATTTCCGTTTTAACATAAGCCTTCTCTTCTTTCTTTATCTCCGGCTTCGAAATGGGTTTTGGTTTCACGCTTACCGCTACTGCGGCTTCGGCCTCTTTCGCTATCACATTGTCGTTTTTAATCGCCGTTTTTGGATGGACAACCCTCTTCTTCGCGGCAGGCACGACCGCAGGCGTCTTAGCCACGGGCTTCTTTTTCTCGATGGATGCGGCTGCGGACGCCTTGGCTTTAGCTGCAAGCTTCTTCTTCGTGGCGGGCTTCTTAACCTTTTCCTTCGTCCCCTTAGTATCTTTTTCCGCGCTCTTTTTTACCATTATATCTCTTTCGCTGACTTTATTATCTTCTCAGCTGTTTTTTTGCCTATACCCTCGACTTGTGTAAGATCCTCGATGGTAAGGCATTTTATCTTCTCAATCGTGTCATATCCGGCCGCGATCAAGGTCCTCTGGATCCTGGGACCTATGCCGTCTATGTCCGTAAGTTTGGTCTGGGGTTTCGCCTCTTCTCCGCCGCCTTCGGCGCCGGGGGATTCGAGTGCCGCCTCCGCCTTTGACTTCTTATCGCCGAATATCGCTTTTGCGCTCTCTCCCTTACCTCTGATATCCATCTCCCATCCCACAAGCTTTGAGGCAAGCCTTATGTTCTGGCCATGTTTTCCTATTCCGATAGAAAGCTGGTCATCGGCTACTATAACCTCTACCTTCTTGTGCTCCTTATCTATCTTTATCTCGGATATCTCAGCGGGGGAGACTGCGGCTTTCACATACTCCTTCAGATCATCGCTCCAGCGTATAATATCGACTCTCTCGCCCTGCAGTTCTCTTACGATGTCTTTAACGCGCTGTCCTCTCATTCCCACACAGGCGCCCACAGCGTCTACCTTATCGTCCTTCGACCAGACCGCAAACTTAGTCCTTTCGCCCGCTTCCCTGGCCACCGCCTTTACCTCTACTATTCCGTCAGCTATCTCAGGCACCTCTATTTCGAACAATTTTTTTACGAAGGCCGCGTCCGATCTCGATAAGACTATCTGCGGACCATGCGAGGTTTTATTGACCTCTAAGATGTAGGCGCGGACCCTGTCGCCCTGTTTATAGCGGTCCTTTGGCGACTGCTGTGACTTAGGAAGGACCGCCTCAGTCTTTCCAAGATCTACAATGATATCACCCTTCTCGAACCTATGGACGGTGCCATTGGTTATACTGCCAGCCCTCTTCTGGTAGTCATCGAATATTATATCGCGTTCGGCCTCGCGGATCTTCTGCATTATAACCTGTTTCGCTGTTTGAGCGGAGATCCTGCCCAATTCGGCGCTTTTTATCTCTTTGCCCTCGCTGATTATCTTCAGCTCGCCGGTAGACCGGTCTATAACCGCCGTGACTTCGGCTTCTTTAGAGCCAATGATCTTCTTTGCCGCGCTTGACATTGCGGACTCTATCGCCTTAAAGAGGAACTCCTTCGATATCCCCTTCTCACGCTCTATATTCTCCAGTACGCTCAATAACTCCGCATTATTCATTTCATTCACCCCATTTAGAATTCTATATGCAGCTTAGCTATAGCTATCTTGTCACGCGGTATCATAGTGCTGATACCATTAGCCTCCAAAACAATCTCTCCCTGATTCATACCAGCCAGACAACCTATATGCAGTTTGCGCCCGTCTATAGGATAAAATGTTGCCACTTCTAACTCCTTGCCCATCGAACGCTCAAAATCCCTATTGGTCTTGATAGGTCTATCGAGGCCGGGTGAGGATACCTCTATGACATAATGTTCACCGATAAAATCTTCTTTATCGAGCAGTTCGCTCAAGGCGTTATTCACGGCCTCGCATTCATCTATGCGTATGCCCTCAGGCGTATCCACCAAAAGCCTCAGGATCATGCCGCCTGACTCGCGCCTGTATGTTATATCGACCGGTTCGATGCCGTTTTCCTTTAAATACGGCCCAATCAGTTCTTTTGTCCGCTCAATTATGTTTGTCGAGTCCATCATAGCCTCTATTAAGCATTTTATCGGCAAAACGTATGATGAAAAAAAAGTGGGTTTATGTATTAAACCCACTCTCTCCCTTACGAAAGTTTAAGTATTTATACTATATTATGGTAATAATGTCAAGAACAATCTATACTTGCCCTTTTCAATGCGTTTCTTGCCGCCTTTTCATCCTTTTTAATCTGTTTCACCAGCCCATTCTTACCGGCAAAAGCCACCTCATCTCTTAATTTTTTGACAAAGAACACCTCCAGGTCATGCCCGTAGATCTTCTCCTTAAAATCAAATATATGAACCTCTACCGCGCTCTCCCGGTCTCTTGGTGAATAGAATGTGGGTCTAAGGCCGATATTGAGCACGCCTTTATACGTCTTCCCTTTAAATCTCACAAATACGGCATAAACGCCTCCAGGCGGAATGACCTCGTGATGCGGATTAAGATTAGCTGTAGGATATCCCAGCTCTCTGGCAAGGCGCGCGCCGCTGATGACCGTGCCCAGCGCGGAGACTCTCCTGCCTAATAATTTTGATGCCTTGCGAAGCTCGCCCGAAGTTATCAACTTTCTTATAAGGCTTGAGCTCACGATAGCGCGGCCTATTCTTACCGGCTTTACAACGCTGACCTTGAAACCGAATGATCTGCCGAGCTTATCCAGGTCCTTAACGCCGGCAGCGCCCCCTTTGCCAAAGTAAAAATTTTCCCCGACGCATACTTCCCTTACGCCAAGCTTTCTTACCAGCAATTTTTTTACAAAATCTCCAGGCGCGAGGACTGCCAGCGCGCGGTTGAAGTTCATGACCACCAGAATATCCACGCCGAGTTTTTCTATAAGCTTTATTCTATGATTCACCGAAATGAGGCTGGGAACCCCCGAGTTTTTCGGGCACAGGATTTTTATAGGGTGCGGATCGAATGTCAGGACCACGCTTTTTATCTTAAGCCTCTTCGCGTCGCGCACGGCTTTCTTTATTATCTTTATATGGCCTATATGGAGGCCATCGAAGACGCCTATGGCAAGCACCGCTGCTTTAGCGAATTTTTTGAAGCCGCGTAAACCGTAAATCACTCTCATACGGGCAGCACCCTCTCCGCCAACTGCGCGGGGTTCATCTTCTTCAGTTCTTCCAGCGAATTCGCCTGGCTCATCGTAAATCGCCCGGAGCGCCTGCGCTCCAGGGCCGAGAGATATCCGCCGCAGCCTAAAAGCTCTCCTATATCAATACAGAGCTGCCTTACATAAGTACCCTTTGAACAGGTGAGTTCAAATGAGACTTCGGGGAGAGCGATCTTCGATATGGATATCTTTTTTATCGATATCTTCTGCGGCCTGGCCTCAATACTTTTGCCTTTCCGCGCGAGATGATACATCTTTACGCCGTTGATCTTTTTTGCGGAATAGGCCGGAGGGGTCTGCTCGATTTCACCTTCAAATTGTTTGAAGACAGCCCTGATCTCGTCATCGGTAAAATCGACCGGCCCTTCGGAACGGTCCAGTTTACCCCAGGCGTCTCCCGTAGCGGATCGCGCGCCTAAGACAAGCGTCGCATCATACTCTTTCTCTTCGGCGCTGAGATCCTGCGAGACTTTGGTGGCCTTGCCAATAAGCATTATCAGGACACCGGTCGCCATAGGGTCGAGCGTACCCGCATGCCCCACCTTCCTCGTTCCATAGAGCCTGCGGACGACATCGACAACGTCATGGCTCGTCATGCCCTGCGGCTTGTCTACAATCAATATCCCGTCTATATTCTCCATATTAAAAAATTTATCTGCGCTTTAGCGATTCTTCGACCTTAGCGATGACTTTGGCTTCGATATCGGCGAGGGTGCCTTCGAGGATACAACCGGAAGCTTTCACATGTCCTCCGCCGCCGAAAGATGACGCGATCCTGTTGACATCGGCCCTTCCTTTGGAGCGAAAGCTGATATTTATCTTATTCTTATCCTTTAAGTCCTCTTTAAATAGCACCGCCACTTTAATGCCCTCTATGGAACGGGCATAGTTGATAAACCCTTCGCTCTTGGTTACATCGGCGCCCGTTTCAGAAACCATCTTTCGCGTTATCTCGAGGTACGCTACCTCACCGGTTTCATTGACCTTCAGAGTCGACAGAACAAGGCCGAGGAGTTTTATATCGGTCAGGGTCCTGCGCTCATAGACGCTTTCAGAAACTGACCCGGGCTCAAGGCCATATCCTAAAAGATCGCCCGCTATCTCATGTGTTATGGCGGATGTGTTATCGTAGTTAAATGAACCTGTATCCGTCAGAATAGCTATATATATCGAGAGCGCGATACCTTTAGTTAGAGGCACGCTCATCTCTTTAAAGAGCTTATATACCATCTCACCCGTGGAGCTGGCATTGGCATCGACCCAGTTTACATCGCCGAATCTCTCACTCGAAATATGATGATCTATGTTTATTATGGTTTTGCCCTTACCTATAATGCCGGCTACGCTGCCCACCCTTTTCAGGGTCGGACAATCCAGGATCAGGACCGCGTCGAAATCCACCTTTTTAGTCAAATCCGTCGAAAGTTTGTCTATTCCCGGCAGAAATTTGTAGTGCTCCGGCACAGGATCATTATTAACTATCGCGGCTTCCTTGCCTATGGCTATCAGGAGCTCCTTCATAGCGAGCTGACTGCAGAGGGAATCGCCTTCCGGGTTTATATGGGCGCTGATGAGAAATTTCTTATGTTTCTTTATCGCCTCTATCACTTCCTGCATCATCTTTTTTCTCCTTCTTTATCTTATCGAAGAGTTCATATATGCGCTGCGTTCTCTCGAGCGTCTCGTCTATCTTAAATTCTATTTCAGGCATATATCTCAACTTCACCCTGTCGCCGAGCAGCCCCTTAATATACCCCTTAGCGCTATTCAGGCCTTTAAGGGCGAGCTTCTTGTCCTTATCCTCACCCAGGACGCTGAAATATATACGCGCATACCTGAGATCCTTCGTGAGCTCGACTCCAGTTATCGTCAAGAACCCAAGCCTCGGGTCCCTTATCTCATCATGCAGGATTTTGCTGACCTCCTGCCGTATAGCCTCCTGCACTCTTCCCATCCTTTGCGAACTCATCCGTATCTCCGCTTCCTATCCGTTCTTCTTGAGCGTTAAAATGCGCGCGTATTCTAATTCGTCTCTTTTTGTCTTCAGTGTTCCGTCTATCTTATGATAAAGGACTTTGTCAAGTATCACCTTAAAAGCCGGGCCGCTCTTGAGACCCATAGCTTTAAGATCGTCGCCCCGGATACGCAATCTCGTTCCATTATATTTCGCAAGGAAGACCTTTATCCGCGAACTTATACGCGCGGCCTTCACTCCTGAACCCAGCAAGGCTGTCCTGGCCATGATAAGCAATATAACCTCAAGCGAGAGGGGCTCAAGTAGTTTATATATCTTACTGGGAGCGAGATCTTTTCTGGAACTCAATAGCTTTGTTACGGCGTCAGCTTTACTCTTATATGAAAGCAATCTGAGGCTGTCGGAGCCCCTGAAGACGAACTTACTACATATAGCCGAAACCTGGCTATAAGTCAAGTATTCAAACAGCGCCATAAGATACATAAGCCATTTGTCGATGGCCCGCTTCTTATATTGAGAACGTTCATATATGGAACAAACTCCGTCGATCGAATTATACAGTCTTATCATATCGCTATCGAGTTTAATGGCGGGGTGGATAAACCTGAGCTCCTCGAGTTCGGCCATTCTCTTAAGCGCCTTTAAGGGCTCCGGCTCCTGAAGTATCAGGATGAGCTCGTCGCGTATCCTCTGCGGCTCGACCTTATCGAACATAGACTGTTCTATCGCGTTCTTTATGAGCTCTTCCGTGTGATGATCGATGACGAGCCCGAACCGCGATTCGAAACGCACTGCGCGAAATATCCTGGTCGGATCGTCTATAAACGAGCCGTCATGCAGGACCTTTATCCTTCCATGCGCCAGGTCGGGCTTACCGTTAAAGAAATCGATAAGCTGCCCGAAACTCGAACGGTTTATGCTTATAGCCATCGCGTTTATCGTAAAATCCCGTCTGACGAGATCGTCTTTAAGCGGACTGAATTCTACCGTTGGCAACGCTGCCGGCTTCTCATAAGTTTCCTTACGGGCCGTCGCAAGGTCTATCTTAAATTTATCTTTCGTTATTATCGAACATGTTCCGAATTTCTTATGCACCACTATTGCCGCCTTCAGCTCCGTTGCGAGCAGATGCCCAAGCTTTATCGCCGCGCCCTCCACCACTATATCCAGATCCAGGTTCTTGATGCCCAGCATCAGGTCCCTTACAAGCCCTCCCACGGCAAATGCCGCGAAGCCAGCCGAGTTGGAGAGCTCACCTATCCTCTTCATCAGGGCGATTATCTCCTTCGGCAGCACTGATGACATCTTTTTGGCGAAGTTTAACACAACACGCTTTTTCAGTTCCCTGGGCTTCAAGAAGAGGCTGTCATGCACGCTCCTTAAAACGTCCGTCCTGTTAATCACGCCTATCATCGCGCCTTTATCGACCACAGGGATAACGCCGGAATCTTTCTCTGAAATTATTTTATGGATAGCGTAAAGCGGCGTTTCAGGCCTAACGGTAACGGGCCTGTATGACATATACCCTTTGATACGCGAATGTCCGTATCCGTGCTTCAGCGCCTTGTTGAGCCCGACGAGCGTAATTATCCCGGCGAGTTTGCCTTTATCAACGACCGCCATGCCGCCCAGATTTTCTTTCAATAATATCTTCTTAACCCTCATCACCGTATCATTAGCCGAAACGGTCTTAAGGCCCCTTGCCATTATGTCTTCCGCATTAACTGTAATCTTAATAGTATCTTTCAATGCTTCCATCAGCCGCTTCTTGACCCAGGGCAGATCATCCTTATGTATCTTTGCTACAGCGGCTCCGGGGTGTCCTCCCCCTCCAAGACGCGAAAGCACTTTATTCACATCGACTAACGCTATACTTGAACGCGCGATGATATCTATTCTCTTTTGAGGCGTCCTGATAAACGCGAACAGCACCGGTATATTCTCGATCTCGATGAGCTTATGGAGAAGCACGCCCAGCTCGCCCACATATGTCGCGCTATCCACTTCAACGAATGAAATGCTGATCCCCTTTACAATGAAACGTTCGGTGGAATTTATAAGCCGCGTAAGGAACGAAAGTTCTCCTTCGCTCAGCTCCCTGTTCAGATAACTCGATACGACGGCGAGGCTCGCGCCGTGCGACAGGAGAAAGCTCACCATATCGACGTCGAGCTTGGTTGTAGCGCGGTATGTCAGCGACCCGGTCTCTTCGTATATGCCGAGCAGCATTATCGTCGCTTCTAAATACGACAGTTTTATTCTCTTCTTTCGTATGATATCGGCAAGTATCGTGACCGTCGCGCCAACCTCTTCATAGACATCCAGATCGCAGGCGACATCGCCCTTCATTCTTGGGTGGTGATCATAGGCATGAACTTCAACGCCTTTATCTACAAGCTCTGACGCCATGCCGATCCTCGACCTTTGCCTGGTGTCTACAATTATGAGCCTGTCGATATCATCGGTCCTGCACTCCTTTTCAGTCTCTACGATCACCTGCTCCTTGGCCAGCGCCAGAAACTCCCGCACAGCCTCTTCCTGAGAGCCGGGCATTAACAACCGCGAGTTCGGATAGAGCTTCTTCGCCGCTACGAGCGATCCCAGCGCGTCAAAGTCCGCATTGATGTGTGTGGTTATAAGATCCATATGCTTATGGCTGTGAGGTTATAGTGAAGTCCCTACTCCGCGTCATCAAAGTCTACATGCGAGTGCTGATTATCCATCGGCTTGTTGTATGAGCTCAGCTTTTCCTCCGTACGGAAAGGCGGCTTATCTCCCGCCTTGGCTTTTTCCGCATCCCGCTTATTCTTCTTCGCGTTCGCATACAAAAAGAAGCCAACCAGGGCTATCGCTATGACGCCTATTAAATACCACATCACGCACCTCCTTGTTATCTTTTTCCGAAGTTACGTCTATCCTCACTACGGCGAAAATATCCTCAGGGGCTCGCCCCCTTCATTTCTCCTACAGCATCGAAACTTCTGCGGTAAGCCTTCCGCTTGTCGCAGATTTACATTAGGCATGTAAATTCGCTGTTGTAAAATCTTGATGGCCAATGAACCTGCCTATACGTAAAAAACTGTCGCGCAGTTTCATTGTCCTGGTATATCGCCTATAGGTATCAAGATTTTACGAAAGTCGCTCCAGGCTTCCCGCAGAAGTTCCGCTGCCTGAGGATATCACCTGGGGCGCCATCCATCATGCGATATTTTCGCCTCCGCTCACCATCCCAATCTCACTCTCTACTCACCCTGTCAGTAAATTTTTCGGACTACTCAGCAGTCCCTTGCGTGTGGGTGTTGAGCGGGGCGTCGAAAGTCGCGAGCGGGCATGGATTTTTGGCCCTGGTACGCTTACTTGCCAAAAAGAGCGAGCGATCTTTCCGAGCGAAATTTCCTCGCAGGGGAAATTTCGCGTCCCCGCGAAGCACCCACACGCAAGGGACAAACTATAGAATCCGAAAAATTTACGCCCGCGGATGAAATTGCCTGTGTATTAACTTCAGCCGCTCTTTATTTATATGCGTATATACCTGAGTCGTCGATATATCCGCATGTCCAAGCATCTCCTGGACGACGCGCAGATCCGCCCCGCGCTCCAATAAGTGCGTAGCAAATGAGTGCCTGAGAGTATGCGGCGTCACATCTTTCTTTATGCGGGCAAGCTTCACATTTGTTTTTATCATCTTCCAGAACGATACCCTCGAGACCTTCTTGCCGAGCCTTGACAAAAAGAGGTGCTGGTCCTGGGCGTCCTTCTTCTGGAGTTTCGGACGTACTTTATCGAGATACCTCTCGATCGCTTCCTTCGCGCTTTTGCCGATAGGCACAATGCGTTCCTTATCACCTTTCCCCCGGCATTTTATAAATCCCACGTCTAAATTCAGGCCATCCATAGTGAGATCGACAAGCTCCGAAACTCTCATCCCGGTCGCGTACATGAGTTCAAGCGCCGCCCTGTCCCTTATACCCATCCATCCCCGCACGTCGGGGGCGGCCAACAGTTTTTCAACCTCCTGCATTCCCATGACATTGGGTAAGGGCCGTACAAGTTTTGGCGATTCCAGGACTCCGGCGACATCGTCTTTTGCCAATCGTTCCCTCACCAGGAATTTATAGAACATCTTTATCGCCACAAGCGCCCTGGATATGGAATTGCTCGATATCTTGTTGTCTTTGAGCTTCAGCATATAATCCATGATATCCTGCCTCTTCACATGATCGGGATCGCTGATACCATGCGCCCCGAGATGCTCCGTAAAATGATTGAGATCCGTCCCGTAAGCGGATATAGTATTCTTGCTAAGGCCCCTTTCGACCGTAAGATAATTTAAAAATTCATCCACTAATGTCTTCATGAAAAAAATGGGTTGGACTTCTTCTCTTCACCTATCGTCGAAGGCCCGCCGTGGCCCGGATAGACGATAGTATCGTCTTTAAGCGTAAAGAGCTTCTGCGTTATAGAGCGGATGAGGCTGTCCTGGTCGCCGTATTCGAAATCGGTCCTGCCGACCGAGCCGGCAAAGAGCGCGTCTCCGGTAAAGACGACTCCGTCCAGGACCACCGAGACCGATCCGGGAGTGTGTCCGGGCGTGTGCAATATCTTCAATTCAAGCCCTCCGAGATTTAGAATATCCCCTTCCTCGAGCAATCTCTCGGCCCCGGGCGATACTATGCCTGGCATAAACATGCGCGACATGTTCATTCCGGGATTCGTCAGAAAATCCTTATCGAGTTTATGTATGAATATCGGCACATCGAAAAATGCGTTCGCGCCTATATGGTCACCATGTCCGTGCGTATTTATTATGAACTTCAAATCGAGGCCCTCTTTGCTTATGAAGTTCTTTATCGGATACGGTCCTGAGCCCGGATCGATCAGGCACGCCTCTTTGGTCAGGGCGTCCGCGACAAGATAACAGTTCGTTCCGAGTAAACCGACAACGAACCTCTTCAGTGTAAATTTTCTGCTCATATCCGTTCTTTATTCTGCGTCTCTCGGTAAGCTGGCGCCAAAAGTAGATGGTGCAGGCGATGCCCCGTCTTTAACCGAAGGCATCTCATCGAAACTCTCTTTTATATATTTTTTGATGCTGGCGACATCGAATTCGCGCTTTATGGTCCTGTCCTCGCGTTCGAGGGTCATAAGCACCTGACTTCTGTTATATTGGCTAAGCTCCTCATTTACGATAGTGTCTCGAACACCTTCTAGTCTGTGCATATGCTTCGTTAAGGCGTCTGCTTTCTCCTGAACGAGTATATTGCGCATATCATGAAGCTGATTCAGCGCCTCCTCGACGCATCTTATATCTTTCTTACGGTTCCCGCCGAGATCCTGTATCAGCTCGGACATCCAGGACTGCCAATAGGCATAGTGTTTGCTGTATAGCGCGGCGGACGGCTTAATATCGTATTTTTTAAGCTGATAAAGCCGTGGAATAGGTTTCGTCTCCTTCTTTTTGCGCGTAAATTTCCTCTGCAGCGAATCGCAGCCTGTGAGTGTCAGGGCGATAAAAAAAACCATTGCCAAAGCACACATCTTTCTCATATCATCTCCTTGAAATCTTCTTCGCTTATAACCTTGACCCCTAAAGCTTTCGCCTTATCAAGTTTCGATCCCGCTTCATCACCGCATACCAGAAAATCCGTATTCTTGCTGACGTTGGACGATGGATTACCTCCGAGCTTTCGTATAAGCTCTTCTATTTCGGGCCTTGAGTATGATCTTAACACGCCCGTTACTGCGATCGTCTTGCCCGATAATCTGCCGGGTTCCTTTTTCTTCTCCAAAAGCTCCATCTTAAGCCCGGCCTCCTTAAGTTTCTCCAGTATTTTGATGTTTTCTTTATTTTGAAAAAAGGAGCGTATCGACTCCGCCATCACGGGACCTATCTCCCTTATCGCGGTAAGCTCTTCGACTCCGGAGCCTTTCAATCTTTCCATAGAACCGAAATGTTCCGAAAGCACCCATGCGGAATTCTCTCCCACATGCCTTATACCAAGACCGTATATGAGCCGATTAAGGCCATTCGACTTCGATTTTTCGACGGCATCAATGAGATTACGGGCGCTCTTCTCGGCCATTCTGTCGAGGTCTTTTACGTCTTCCAGGCTTAAACGATATATATCCCCATAATCTTTTATCAATTCTTTATCGACAAGCTGATCCACTATCGCTTCGCCCATATTTTCGATATCCATCGCATTTCTTGATGCAAAGTGCAGGATGGCCTCTTTTATCTGGGCGCGGCATCCGGCATTCGGGCACCTGAGCGCTACCTCCTCAGGCAGCCTTGTAAGGCGTGCGCCGCATACAGGGCACTTCACCGGAACAACAAAATCTTTCTCCTTACCGGACCTCTTCTCTTTCGCAACGCTTAAGACTTTAGGTATTATCTCTCCTGACTTCTCCACATAGACCTTATCGCCTATCTTGACGCCCAACCTGTCTATCTCGTCGAAGTTATGAAGCGTCGCTCTTGAAACGGTGGTGCCCGATAGATGCACCGGCTTCAATATCGCGACCGGCGTTATGGCGCCCGTCCTGCCCACCTGAACAATTATATCCCGCACTTCGGTAAGCGCCTTCTCCGCGGGAAACTTATACGCGATGGCCCAGCGCGGGCTTTTTGAAGTGCTGCCCAGCCTCTGGCGCTGAGCGAGATCGTTTACCTTGAGCACCATACCGTCCATTTCAAAATCCAGCTTATCCCTCTTCGGCTCCCATGAATCGCAATATTCTATTACTTCTTCTATCGATTTACACAGTTTGCAGTGGGGATTCACTTTGAATCCGTTACTCTTTAAATAGTCGAGGACCTCGACATGGGTCTTAAACCTCTTGCCCTCGCAGTGGCCTATGCCCCAGATGTACATGTCAAGATGCCTTCCCGAAACCATTTTGGGGTCGAGCAGCTTAAGCGACCCGGCGGCCGCGTTCCGCGGGTTTGCGAACGGCTCCTCGCCGTTTTTATCTTTATTCTTATTTATCTCATCAAGAGATCTCTTCGTCATGTAAACTTCACCGCGAATCTCTATCAGTTTTGGGGCGCGCTCCGCATCATCGCCGAATTCAAGCGGGATGGAGTGTATCGTCTTCAAGTTGGCGGTAACGTCATCTCCATTCTCGCCGTCGCCGCGTGTCGCGCCCCGCACCCATTTACCGTCTTCGTAAAGCAACGATGCGCTCACCCCGTCAAATTTCAGTTCCACTGCATATTCTACCGCTTCGCCCTTCAGGTTCTTTCTTACCCTGTCATCGAACTGCCTTATCTCATCCGCCGAATAAGTGTTATCCAGGCTCATCATGGGTAATATATGTTTTACCACGGCAAACCCCTTGATCGGCTCGCCGCCGACTCTCTGCGTCGGAGAGTCAGGCGTTATAAGCTCCGGATGCTCACCCTCGAGATCTTTAAGCCTCCTGTACAGTTTATCGTATTCCTGGTCGGATATTTCAGGCTTTGCCAGGACATAATACAGCCTGTCATGACGATTTATCATCTTTCTTAAACTTTTGATCTCTTTGTTTATCTCGTTAAAGTCTTTGACTGCCATGTATATATTCCTTAAACTCAATCGAATTAATCGAAACTTATGTCAAATCCTTTATACTCTTCGACAGCTTCTGCCCACTCAATATCGGTATTACTTATATATGTTCCGAAAGCTAAAGCCATCTTTTCCAGGAATGCCTTTATATCCCGCTCAGCGCCTTCGCATAAAACTTCGACTCTGCCGTCATCAAGATTTTTAACCCATCCTTTGAGACCGAGAGAGGTTGCGCGTTCTTGGGCCGAGAACCTGAAACCGACCCCCTGGACCATACCTTCATAATATATATGAGCTCTTTTGTCGGACATTTAATTTTTCCATAGGCAGGAGGCACCGGCTATGGCGCTGGGTAAGCCCGCCTGCCAGCAAGGATATGGCCGCATGCGGGCAGGCCCGCCCGGCAGCAAATGTATAGTTTCCGATGGCATCTCTTATGTGACTGGATGGTCGGGGCGGGCGGATTTGAACCGCCGACCTCTTGGTCCCGAACCAAGCGCGCTAGCCAGCTGCGCTACGCCCCGCTCATTTAGTATAATATAATATCATATTAGGGACTATATACAAAGATATTTTGGGCAGCAAAAATGCCCCGAGCATCATCTGCCCGGGGCATAAATTACTCAAACAGTTTATGATTCTTAGGCGTTCCAGTCTTCCAGTATAAATTCAGGATCTTTAATTATAGGCCTGTAACCGCCCGGAAACGGGATCGGGAAGGTCAGGACTTCATATGCCCCGATCATCGCTCTAAAGAGACTCATTACAGTGCCCTTGACCAGGCCGTATGTAACCGCAGCCATCGGGCCGTCGGAATTATTTACGTCGGATATACGGTTCGGTATCTCAATGGGGAAAGTCAGGCAATTGGCCAATCCTCGGCCTAATTTCCTCAGCGGGTCTCCTTTGGGTTTATCGCACGTATCCTTCGCCATCACCTTAGCGCATTCGGCATCCGATGCAGGTTTACCGCAAGTCCCGCAAGACGCGAATAATACCGGCGAGGTAATGCTCACCATAAAAGTAACCGCGATCACCAATGCAATCATCTTCCTTATCGCCATATCATACCTCCCCTTCTTTATAGCTAAATATATCATTATATATAGCTATTTTCAAATAATACTTTAGAATCCTTTGCTTCGCAGGAATTCCTCCGTTACGCGCGGCCGGCTGCCGGCATCCCTTTCTTTTGCGATATACTTCCCCAGTATATCGAATTCGAGGTTCACTTTGTCACCCGATTTTTTTGTACCGAGTATCGTGGATTTCAATGTATGCGGTATGATGTGGACATCGAACGTATCTTTGCCCGCATGGCTTACCGTAAGGCTCACACCATCTACCGCGATCGATCCCTTCTCGACCACAAGACGGTCGAAGCCGCCGGGAAAGGCGATACTTATCATAAAATCATCGCCTATCTTCCTGATATTTTTTATTACTCCCGCGCAATCGATGTGCCCCAAGACGAAATGCCCGTCCAGCGTCTCACCCGCTTTCAGAGATCTTTCCAGGTTGACCCTGTCGTTATTCTTCAATCCGGCAAAGCTCGTATTGCGTATCGTCTCTGCCATCAGATCGAAACTCAATATATCTTTCTTTTTAGAGACCGCAGTCAGGCAGACACCGTTGACAGCGACGCTGTCACCTATCCTGACGTCTTTATATATGCTGTTCGAGCGGATATCGAGTTTGTAAATATTGCCGACTCTATTGATATTCTGCACGCTTCCTAACTCTTGTATAATGCCAGTAAACATTAAGCGGCCTCCGCCTCTATCATTACATCGTCTTCGAACATCCGTATCGAAATATTTTTAAGCTTTACCGCGTCGGCGACTTTATCGACGCCTGTGCCCTCCACGGCTGTCTTCGCGTCCCTGCCGCCTATTATTTTCGGAGATATGAAAAATATGAATTGATCTACGAGCTTCTTCTCGACGAGGCCCGCCACCAGCTCGCCTCCGCCCTCGACTAAAAGATCGGTAACGCCCAGCCATGACAGTTTTTTCAATAGGTCCTTAAGATCTATTCTGTTATTCTTTATTTTGCAGAATAACAGGCTTATACCGTTTCTCGCATACACTTCGGCTTTCTTGAAAGGGGCCTTTTTCGTGGTGGCGATCAGGACCGAATGGCTGCCGGCCGTGGAAAACAGTTTTGAAGTAAACGGCATCTTTAAACTGCTGTCCGCTATTATCCTAAGAGGCTGTTTTGCTCCAGGTATCCTGCATAAAAGCATTGGATCGTCTTTAAGCACAGTCCCGGAGCCGACCATAACGGCATCTACTCTGCTGCGCAAGCCGTGCACATACCGGCGCGACGCTTCCCCGCTTATCCATTTCGAATCTCCGCTCTTTGTGGCTATCTTGCCGTCGATCGACTCAGCGACTTTGACCCTGACGAACGGCAATTTTTTTGTAATAAATTTTATGAAAGGCCTGTTTATGGCCCGCGCCTCTTTTTCCAGGACGCCGACTTTCGTATTTATCTTATGCGCTTTAAGTTTTTTTATACCGCGTCCGTCAGTTATCGGATTAGGGTCCTTCATCGCTATAACAACTCTTTTTATCCCGCTCTTTATGATCGCATCAGTGCAGGGCGGGGTCCGGCCGTAATGATCGCAGGGCTCCATCGTGACATACAGCGTAGAGCCTCCAGCCGCATCTCCGGCGGCCTTTATAGCATTCATTTCCGCGTGCGGGAGGCCGCATTTTTTATGATAACCTTTCCCGACTATCTTGCCTCTTTTTACTATAACGGCTCCGACGAGCGGATTGGGGCTCGTCCGTCCCTCAGCTTTTTTAGCGAGCTCTATGGCCAGCGACATATATTTCTTATCTGTGTTCATTCTTGATCTTTCCCGACTCTTCCTTCAATCTCTCTACAAGCGTATAAGGCACCCTGACTTCCCCCAGCAGAATCCTCCCTTTTCCGAGGCCATGGCAGTCGGATCCGCCCGTGACAAGGAGATCGTTCTTTTCTGCTATCTTCTGATATCGTTTAACCGCGCCTGCGCCATGATCCGTATGATAAACCTCAATTCCGCGAAGTCCATGCCCGATCAGTTCCGGTATATACTCGTCCCTGCCCATACAACCGGGGTGGGCCAGCACCGGAACCCCTCCGGCTCTCAGGACAATACTTATAGCCTCCTCCGGAGTTAATTTCAAATTTGCCACATAACAGGGCTTTCTAAAACCTATATACTTTCCGAAAACATCTTTTATCGTCTTCACTTTTCCCGTATTTAATATCGCAAGCGCCAGATGCAGCCTTCCGACCGTGCCGCGGCCCGCGATCTTAAAGACATCTTCAGCTTTCAGGTCGATGCCTTTGGAGTTCAGTCTCTCAACCATCTTATGGATACGGTCTATGCGGGCTTCCTGAAGCTCTTTGAGCCGTTTGCGAAGCCAGCCGAGATTATAATCCATCAAGTATCCGAGTATATGGATCTCGGCGTCGGATTTCTCCGCGCTAAGCTCGATACCCGGTAATATCTCAACACCCAGCTTATCTCCGATCGCCAGGCAAGGCTCTATTCCGTCCACGGAGTCATGGTCGCATATGGCTATGGCCGCAAGCGCCCTGTCCCTGGCGCAGGAAACCACCTCCTCCGGCGAAAAAGTCGAATCGGAATAGAACGTGTGGACATGCAGATCGGCGTACTTCATTCGGACGGTTTTCTCTTTTCCTTACTGATCTTGTCGAGCACACCGTTCACGAATTTTCCGGAGTCTTTATCGCCGTATCTCTTTGCGATATCGATCGCTTCATTGATGGCGACCTTCGGCGGGACCTCTTCCATAAATATAAGCTCGTACGTACCTAATCGTAGTATATTGCGGTCTATAACCGCCATCCTGTCGAGCTCCCAATTCGTCGCGCATTCCGATACCACCTTATCGATACGCGCTTTATTATGGCAGACGCCAAGGACAATATCGTTAGCGTAACTCATCACCTCTTTTTCCACTTTATCCTGCGACAACCAAAAATTATCTATGCATTTGTCCGGCGCTTCTTTCGTAATATCGACCGCATATAGTATCTTAAGCGCAGATTCTCTCGCGACTGTTCGCTTCCTCATCTTCCCTCCTCATTCATTTGCAACTACGGCAACAGCATCCTTCAAATTCCAGTTTGGACCTAAACCGAAGTTATGGTTCGCACTGAAAATATCCTCACTACAGCGAAAATATCCTAGAAACATCTCAGTCCGGCGTTTACTTTCGGTCAATGCTTCCGCTTGCCGCTCGCTCGGAATAGGCTTCCTCGCTCGCTCTTGATAAAATTTCGATGATAAAGCCTGTACCGCCTATAGGTATCGAAATTTTATAAAGTCGCTTCAGCATCGCCCAAAAGTTCCGCCATCTGACGTACTGAAGGATATTTTCGCCTCCGTTCACTGTTACAATCTCACTCTCTGCTCACTACCCCCAGTAATTTTTTCGGCTCCTTGCATAGTGCAGGGAGCTTTTGGGCACTATCTTCTTCGTTACTCAGTTATCCCTCGCGGGGGCGGTGCTAAGCAGGGCGTCGAAAGTCGCGAGCGGGCACGGATTTTTGGCCCTGGTATACCTGTATGCC
This sequence comes from Candidatus Omnitrophota bacterium, assembly GCA_026387175.1. Taxonomy (NCBI): domain Bacteria; kingdom Pseudomonadati; phylum Candidatus Omnitrophota; species Candidatus Omnitrophota bacterium. The sequence goes on along the minus strand of JAPLME010000008.1, from coordinate 165,294 downwards.
AAAAAGAGCGAGCGATCTTTCCGAGCGAAATTTCCTCGCAGGGGAAATTTCGCGTCCCTGCGAAGCACCGCCCCGCGAGGGATAAACCGCAACAAGCGAAAGCAAGTGCCCGAAGGCTCTAGACTATCGCTTGCAGCCGAAAAATCTATAGCTTCGCGTACAGATTAGCCATCTCGATGGCCGAGAGCGCCGCGTCGCGGCCCTTGTTGCCGTCCTTCGTGCCAGCCCTCTCGATCGCCTGCTCGATATTATCGGCTGTGATGATGCCGAATATGCACGGCACATTAGTATCGAGCGATATCTTCGCGACACCTTTGGCGGCCTCGCTCGCCACAAACTCAAAATGAGGCGTCGCGCCTCTTATGACCGTACCTAGGCATATAACCGCGTCGTACTTTTTTGACTTCGCGCACTTTTGCGCGATCATCGGTATTTCGAATGCCCCCGGCACCCACACCACATCTATCGAATTCTCCTGGACACCATGACGATTAAGTGTGTCGATGCATCCCTCAAGAAGCTTCGATGATATAAACTCGTTGAACCGCGATATGGTTATCGCGAACTTCTTCCCCTTTGCAACCAAATCCGCCTTTATCACATTTACCATGTTACCCTCCTAGTTTATTCAGCCTTATCGTAGGCTAAGTGCCGATATCCCTGATATCGGCCTTTTATTTACATCACACTTTCAAGTCGTGACCCAGTTTCTCCCTCTTGGTCCTAAGATATTTTGCGTTGGCCTTGTTCGCCAGGACATGTATCGGCACTCTCTCTATCACCTTAAGGCCATACCCCTCCAGACCCACTATCTTTTTCGGGTTATTCGTAAGGAGCCTTATATTCTTCAATCCCAGATCCGCGAGTATCTGCGCCCCTATACCATAATCCCTCAGATCGGGCTTAAAACCCAGGGCTTCATTGGCCTCAACGGTATCCATCCCTTTGTCCTGCAGCTCATAAGCCCGCAACTTATTAGCCAACCCTATGCCGCGACCCTCTTGTCTCATATATAGTATAACGCCGCTTCCGTTCTTATCTACCAGCTTCATCGCGGTATGAAGCTGTTCGCCGCAGTCGCATCTTTTGGATCCGAATACATCTCCTGTCAGGCATTCCGAATGCACCCTGACCAGCGCGTCATTTTTGTCGGGCCTTCCCTTGATAAGGGCGAGGTGATGCTGTTTATCGACGAGCGACTCGTAAACAAAGACTTTAAAATTGCCGAAAGGCGTAGGCATATTTGTCTGCGCTATTCTCTTGATCAGCTTTTCAGACTTACGCCTGTACTCTATCAGGCTCTCCATGGTGCATATCTTCAAGGAGTGCGTGCCGGCGAATGCTATTAAATCGGGGGTCCTGGCCATCGTGCCGTCGTCCTTCATTATCTCGCATATAACACCGGCTGGATACAGCCTGGATAGCTTCATCAGATCAACGCATGCCTCTGTGTGGCCGGCCCTGACGAGGACGCCGCCTTCATTAGCTCTTAACGGAAAGATATGCCCGGGCTTGACCAGATCAGATGCCTTCGATTTGGAACTTGCCAAAATATTTATGGTGCGCGCCCTGTCGTTTGCTGAAATGCCTGTAGTTATTCCTTTCTTCGCGTCACAGGATATCGCCCAGCCGGTCTTATACGGGTCAAAAGCTCTGGACGACATCGGATGCAGGTCAAGCTCATCCAGCCTGGCTCCTTCCATAGGGACGCATATCAGGCCGCGACCTTCACGGGCCATGAAATTTATATCTTCGGGCCTGGTAAATTGTCCCGCCATTATGAGATCACCTTCGTTTTCGCGGTCCTCATCATCTATGACTATGACCATCTTGCCTTTTTTAAGGTCGCTGAGAACTTCTGGAATCGTATTCAGTTTCATGTTTTTTCGCTCCTCAAAATAAAAAACCCCCTAAAAAGCTTCGGGGGTTACAAGATATCTCTCTTTTTGTACGGCACAGCATCTGCCGAGGCGTCTTCTACCATCCAGTCTGTACTGTCGGCACTTGAATCTCACAAGTTCTGCCCCTCGGACACAGGGACTCGCGGGCTTTACCGCCGGCCGGGGAATTCCCGCCAATGCAGGTCACCCCACCCCGAAGACCCCTTCATTATATCGATTTCTAATGACTTGTCAAGCCATATATGATAAAATCAGCTATATTTTGGAGGTTAAAGATGAAGAGATCATTTACTTTTGCATTGGCCATAGCTTTCTCACTTACATTCACCGCGGCAGGATCAGCGGTTGACGAAAACACCGGCAAAAACGGCCAAATGGCGGCGGAACAGAAACTCGTGAATCCCAGAGGAGCTGTAAAATCCGGATTTAGCATGATATTGGGCAATATATCAAAAATAGATACGGCGGACCCGTCAAGGATAAAGATCGAAGTGAACGGCGAACGCGATAACCAGCTCCATATAGTAGAGATCGCGCCGTCGACCAGCGTAACCAAGGTTACGGATATATCCGAGCTTAAAGTCGGCGACCCCGTAAGGGTAATGGCAAGGAAAACCGACGACAAAGAAGTTGCCATAGGAGTTATGTTCGGCAATTTGAAAAAACTTCCGGCCCCCAAAAAAGCAGCCACGCCTTGACAGAAAAATACGACGAAAACACTTTAAAGCAGGAACTTAAGAGGCTCGAGTGGGAATTTTCGATGCTCTTCGAGATCTCTAACGCGATGAGGACCACCCTCAAGCTGGATCAGGTATTGTATATAATACTTACCGCCTTGACTTCTCATGAAGGGCTCGGATTCAACCGCGCGATGCTCTTCCTGGTTAACGACAAAGAAAGCGTCCTGGAAGGCATCATGGGCATAGGCCCCCACACCGGCGAAGAGGCCGGCAAGATCTGGCACGCGATATCCGAGAGCAAGATGACCCTCGACGATTTTATTTCATCCTACGATACCTTCAAGAGAGACCCCGATTCGAAATTAAATCAGATAGTCAAAGGGATAAAGATACCTCTTCGCGAGGATATGGGGATACTCGCGCTCACCATTCTCGAAGGCATGACCTTTGAGATCACAACTCACGAGGCCAAAAAGATCGTCGACCCCGAGATGCAGAGGAATCTTAACACCGACTTCTTCGTAACTGTACCGCTTAAAGCTAAAGACAAGGTCGTGGGCGCGATCCTGGTCGATAACATCTTTAATAAGAAACCCATAACAAAGTCCGATATAAAGATGCTGACGATGTTCGCGAGCCATGCTGGCCTGGCCATAGAGAATTCCCGCCTTTATGAAGAAACCGTCTATCTGTCGAATACAGACTGGCTCACTAAGCTCTGGAACTACGGTAAATTCCACCAGCACCTTTCATATGAAATTGAGAAATCCAAGATCAGCGAGACACAGCTGAGCCTTATCATGATAGATGTCGATAATTTTAAGCACTATAACGACACTCTTGGCCACATGAAAGGCGATGACGCGCTTAAAAAGCTCGCCCTTGTGCTGAAAAATAAGTCCAGGAAATGCGATATAGCCGCAAGATACGGCGGTGAGGAATTCGGCATAATCATGCCAAGCACTTCTAAGGAGAGCGCGGGATTATTTTCAGAACGGCTTCGCGTCGAAGTCGAAAACGCATTCGCGAATGAGCCGGGGATTGACGCGAGCCATAGGCTCACGGTAAGCTGCGGCATAGCCACCTATCCGGATGACGCCGCCAATAAGGGCGACCTGATATCCCGCGCCGACATCGCGTTATATGAAGCGAAACATGCCGGAAAGAATAAGACCTTCCTGTATTCCAGCGCAATGAAAGATAACAGGCCTACGAAGGATTGACCAGAGGTTCCGCGGATGCCGCCGGCTGGGCGGCCTGACCGGCTGGCTGCGGTTCTAAAGCCGGTTTTTCGATATTTTCCGTCTTCTTACGATCATCAAGAAACTTTACCGAAACTATCTTCGAGACGCCTCGTTCCTGCATTGTGATACCGTAGATGATATCGGCAAGTTCCATTGTGCGCTTATTATGCGTGATGATGATAAACTGTGATATTTTGATGAACTCTTTCAGGACGCTGGTGAACCTCATGACATTAGATTCATCTAAAGGCGCATCCAGTTCGTCCAGCACACAGAAGGGGCTCGGCTTAACCTTGAATATCGCAAAGAGCAGCGCGCACGCCGTCATGGCTTTTTCGCCGCCGGACAACAACATCATATTCTGTAATTTTTTACCGGGAGGGCGCACCACGATCTCTATGCCGGATTCCAGTATATCCTGCTCATCTATAAGGACCAGTTCGGCCTGGCCTCCGCCGAAGAGCATCCTGAAGAAGTTCTTGAATTCAACCTGTATCTTCTGGAAGGTCTCCAGGAAAAGGTCCTTCGTCGTCTTATTTATCTTTTGAATGGCCTTTAACAGCGAATCTTTGGCATTGACCAGATCTTCCTGCTGATGGACCAGAAAATTATACCGCTCCTCCAGCTCTTTATGCTCATCTATGGCAACCAGGTTCACTGGTCCCATCTTATCGAGCTTTTCCTTAAGCTCCGAGACCTGCACGCTTATCGATTCCCAGTCTATCTGCTCATCAAGTTCCACAGGTGTCATCTCAAGGTCGAACTTGTGCGCCTGAAGCATCCTGTCCTTTAAATTCGACTTCTTGAAATTAAGCTCTGTCAATTTTACGTCAAGATCCCTTATAAGGTTACGGAAGGTCTCCAGCTGCGCCTCTTTTTCTTTCAACTGCGTCTCGTCCATATTGAGCCTCGCCCCGATATCGGCCCTCGAGCCCTCTACGGCGGAGGATTCCTCATTAAGGATCTTTAGGTCATTTTCTAATATCTGGTTCTGGCTGGTCAGATTACCTATCTCGCATTCCAGAGACTTAGCTTTCTCGCTCGATTCCTTCGCTAAGGCGTCCTTGGCATATAATGTATCCTCGAGTTCGAAAACTATGGCTTCCTGCGACTTGAGATTATTACGGACATTCTCCTCTTCCTTTTCCTGCGATTGGACCTCGGCTCTCAATGTCGCCATCTCCAGCGCGGTCCTCTCCCGTTCAGACTTTTTATCAAGTATAAAAGCCTGGGATCGATCTATAAATTCCTGCATCGAGGTCTTTTCAACCTCGATCTTATTCAGCTCAATATTCAGCGCCGTGCCCTTCGCGGTGAGATCGTTTATGATCTGATTCACCTCATCCAGCTCCGATCCAAGGAGGAACATTTCGTCCGCGAGTTTCCTGCCCGCTTCTTCCTGAGCGTCCTTTTTAGTTTTGGCATTGGCGTAATTTATCTCTTCCTGCCTTAGCGCGGAATCTGTGGACTCTATCTCGGTCTCCAGGGCCCTGCCGGCCGATTTCTTTTCATCCCTGACGGCAACAAGCGCTATGCCTCTCTCTTCACAGGTCCTAAGCTCGTTCCTCAGGTCATCCAGTCTCTGTCTGCGCCCTATCAGCAGCGACTCTTCGCCTTCGCTCGCGCTTCCGCCCGAAACCTTGCAATTATCGAACATGTGCCCGGACTTTGTTACAAATACCGCGGGGCTGGCGCCGCAACTCCTCATGCCTTCTTCTACAGATTCTATCAGATAAGAATTTACGAAGAAATATTCAATAACCGGTTTAAGCCGCTCATCTATATGAACAAAACTGCTCAATGGCTTATGGAGAGCTTCGTTAAGCCGGAGATCCGCGCTTCGGCTTACCTTCCTCAATGTTTCAAGAGAGACAAAGCTTGCTTTACCAAACCTGCCGTTCTTCAAATATTCGATAGCCCTCACTATGTCATTATCATTTTCCGTAATTATCAGCTGAGCGTCATCGCCCAGGAGCGTACTTACAGCCTCTTCGTAACCTTTTTCGACTTTTATTATATCCGCCAATACCCCGAGGACCCCGCTGAATGAAACCTTATCTTCATTGGCCTTAATGAGCAGGTTCTTCACCCCGCTCTTAAATCCCTCGTGCGTCTTCAGGCTCTCTTCCAGCATTTCGATCTTCGACCTTGTCGCGGCTTTATTGTTTTCTTCCCTGGCTATATCCGATTCTATATTCTCTATCGCGGATATGACCTCTTCATTAGCAAGCTTCTTCGCCTCGAGGCCCGTCTTGAGTCCGACGACTTTGTCTTCTATGGTCTTAAATTCCACCAGCACACCCGACAAGGCTCCCTCAGTGGACTCCAGCTCCTTCCCCACCTCATCTTTTTCTATCTCGAGCCTCCGCTGACGCATCTTCCTGTTCTGAACATCGGCGCCTATCTTTATCAGGTCGTTCTTTATATGTGTCTCTTTTGCCAGGAATTCCACTATCTGTATCTTGAAGACCTTGGCCTTCTCTTCGGTCTCCTCCAGCTCTCTGGCGATATTCGATAAAAGCAGTTCATGTTCTTCAACGGTCTTTTGCTTCAGGGCCCTCTCCGATACCGCCCTGTCAAGATCGATCTTTAATTTACCTACCTGCTCCTTAGCGTTATTTATCTTATCGGTTGCCGATTTGATCTCTCTGTTCAGGCCCTCCTGTAATATGCGGGCCTCCTCGATCCTCTCTTTATCTATTTCGATCTTGTGCTTATTCATATCGAGCGAATTCGAGATCTCCGAAGAGCGGTTCCTTAAATTCAAAATCTTATTATTTACCTCGTTCAGCGCCTGCCTTTCTTCGGAAATCTTCAGGGCGATCGCGTTTATTTCACCGGAAAGGTCCCTCTCTCTTGCCTTCGTATCTTCATTCTCTACGGTAAACGTGGCTTCCTGCATCTTCAGGCCCTTGTACTCGCGGCAGGTGAGCTTGACCTCCATATCCTTCAGCTTTTCGTAATCGACCTTATAGCGTTCCGCCTTCTTCGCCTGGCGCTCGATAGAGTTTATCTGGCGTTTCACTTCCGTTATAATATCATTTATGCGCAGCAGGTTCTGCTCGGTCTGCTCGAGTTTGCGCAGGGCCTCTTTCTTCTTGGATTTATATTTAGTGATGCCGCTGGCCTCTTCGAATACATAGCGCCTGTCCTCCGGCTTCGAGCTGAGTATCAGGTCCATCTTTCCCTGCTCGATAATGGAATAGCTCTCCGTGCCTATACCGGTTCCCATCAGAAGGTCCGCTATGTCTTTCAGCCTTACGGGGGTTTTGTTTAAAAGATATTCGCTATCGCCTGAGCGGAATACGCGGCGGGTTATCGTGACTTCATCGTAGTCTATCGGGAGAGTTCTTTTTTCATTGGAAAATGTCAAGGATACTTCGGCAAAATTGATAGGATCTTTGGTGTCGGTGCCGTTGAAGATGACGTCCTGCATATTGGACGCCCGCAGGCTTTTTGCTGACTGCTCGCCGAGCACCCAGCGGATAGAGTCAGCTATGTTGGATTTTCCGCAGCCATTGGGGCCGACTACAGCGGTAACGCCCGGCTCAAAATTAAGCTTCGTCTTTTCGGCAAAAGACTTAAAACCCACCAGCTCTAGGGATTTAAAGTGCATATAATTATATTATAAGTCCGTATAAAAAAGTATAAAATATACCAGAATATATAAACTATAGAAGCTTACATAAACTTGTAAAGAAGTGTATCATGGGATTGCATAAAAGTCAAGGCAGTATGCCTTTTTCTTTCATTATATCTCGTAATTTATCGATATTTTCGAATCTTACCGAATCGATCCCGAGTCGAAGCGCGGATTCTATCAGGTCTTCCCTGTCATCTATATAGAAGATCTCCGACCTGTTGCCGCCTGCGCGCTTTACCACCTCATCATATATCTTCCGCTCGGGTTTTATAGCCCCGACCTGATACGATAAGACAAGCTCATCAAATATATCGATGATATCAAATTTACTTCTAATGTGCTCGAAATGAAGTTTGCTGATGTTGGAAAGTAAGATCAATTTATACTTACTCTTGAGCTCCCTTGCCAGCGCGCACATCTGGTCATCCTGCCAGAATATATTATTCCATATTTTTACAAAACCATCATAAGAAATATCGAAACCCAGAAGCCGCGAAGCTTGAACATGAAATTCCGCTGGAGATAATTTCCCGCATTCGAAAGGCCGCGTAATATCGGAATCAAAGAATGTGTCATATACCTTCTTTGCGTCGACATTAAAGAGTTTCGCGATCTTTCCCGCCGATATATTATGATCGAATCGGATCAATGTATTGCCAAGGTCAAAGACCATATATTCGTATCTATTCTTCATATCAATACCTTACCTTTACCAACGAGAGGCCCTTTGCCGGCGCTGTCGGGCCGCATGAGCGCTTATCCTTCTTTTTCAGTATCTCTTTAACATATTCGGTCTTAAATTTACCGCGACCGACCTCGATCAATGTGCCGACGATGTTCCGGACCATGTTATACAAAAATCCGTCGGCCTCGATATTGATATATATCACATCGCCGTCTCTTTTAATTCTAATATACTTTATCGTCCTGACCGCGTTGGCCCCCTCATCATCGTCCTTCGTTTTGAACGACGTAAAGTCATGCCGGCCGACCAGATATTTCGCACCCTCTCTCATTAGAGCGGTATCGATTTTGAAAAAAGACTTCGCGGCGTAACGTCTTAAGAACGGGTCCATGAAATCTTTGTTATAGATCACATAACGATACAACTTTGATTTGGCGTTCTTTTGCGAATCGAAGTCGAGAGCAACCTCTTTGGCCCGGGATACTACTATGTCGTCCGGCAGGGCTGTATTTAACGCCATACGCAGATTTTTGAGAGGGATCTTCGAGGCGGTCTTGAAGTTCGCTATCTGGGCCAATGCATGCACGCCGGCGTCGGTCCTGCCGGATGCGACGACGCTGGACTTGCGGCCCGTGATCTTCCTGACCGCATCCTGGATGGTCTCCTGGATAGATGTGGAGTTCTTCTGGAACTGCCATCCGGAATAGTTCGTCCCGTCGTAGCGGATAGTGAGCTTTATGTTACGCATATCTCGTTTGATTTTTTGGCTGCAACGTGATGGCATTCACTTTTGGCACCTGCTTCCGCTTGCCGCTCGCTCGGAATAGGCTTCCTCGCTCGCTGTTGCTAAAATTTCGATGGTGAAGCCTGTACCGCCTATAGGTATCGAAATTTTAGAAAGTCGCTCCAGTAAGGTGCCAAAAAGTTCTGCCATCTGACGAAGCCAAAAAATCCATCTTATTTTATTAGATATTCAGCAATCTGGATAGCGTTAAGGGCGGCGCCTTTACGAATGTTATCGGCAACGATCCACATGGAGATACCGTTCTTTATCGACTCGTCCTGGCGTATGCGTCCTACCAGAGTGTCATCCTGTCCTTCAGCATCTATAGGCATCGGATACAACTGTTTCGCCGGATTGTCTATAAGCCTGACACCCGGCGCGCCGGCCATAAGCCTTGCCACCTCAAGAGCACTGATATGCTTTTCGGTTTCGATATTGACGCTCTCGGAATGAGCGAATAGGACGGGTACTCTGATGCAGGTCGCGTTGATATTGATAGACTGGTCGCCCATGATCTTGCGGGTTTCGCCTACCATCTTCATCTCTTCCTTGGTATATTTGTTATCGAGGAAGACGTCAATCTGCGGTATCAGGTTGAACGCTATCTGATGAGCAAACTCTACCGGCTTCACTTTTTTCTTTGCAAGAAAGGCCTTAGACTGCTCAAATAATTCATTGATCTTTTTTTGGCCCGCGCCTGAGACCGACTGGAATGTGGTGACAACGATCCTCTTTATGCCGACGGCCTTGTGTATCGGCCAGAGGGCAACGACCATCTGGATGGTCGAACAGTTCGGGTTAGCGATTATGCCCTTATGTCTCTTTATCATCTCAGGGTTCACTTCGGGGACCACGAGCGGCACGTCCTTATCCATCCGGAAGGCGCTGGAGTTATCGACACACACCGCTCCCGCCTTTACAGCGCTGGGCAAAAACTCAAGGCTTCGTGAGGCGCCCGCGCTCGCCAGGACGATATCTATGCCTTTAAACGAATCATGGGTGAGCTTTTCTACAGGATATAGCTTGCCGTTGAATTTAAGCTTCTTCCCCGCCGAACGTTCCGACGCAAGCAACCTTAAATTATTTATCGGAAATTTTCTCTCCGCAAGTATATTTAAAAAACATGTGCCGACTGCGCCTGTAGCGCCCATTACGGCTACATTGTATTTTTTGCTCATACCAGCCTCTTATAAATTTTCAACTACCAGGTCTCCGACTTCTTCGGTCGAATAACCCATCTTGCCTGCCGCAAGCGATTTCATCTTTGTCGAGACTATCTTCATGACCGAACTCTCGATCGACTTCGCGGCCTTCGTTTCACCGATATTATCCAGAAGCATCCCGGCCGCGCAGATGGCCGCAAGTGGATTAATGACATGTTTTCCAGTATACTTCGGAGCGGACCCGCCTATAGGCTCGAACATCGATACGCTTTCAGGATTTATATTGCCTCCGGCGGCTATGCCCATACCGCCCTGTATCATGGCCCCCAGATCCGTTATGATGTCGCCGAATATATTGTCGGTGACGATGACGTCGAACCATTCGGGATTTTTGACGAACCACATCGTGGTGGCGTCAACATGGGCGTAATCTGTCATTATGTCCGGGTACTCTTTCTTGATCTCATCGAACGTCCTCTGCCAGAGGTCCCATGCATACGTCAGGACATTGGTCTTTCCGCAGAGAGTCAATTTTTTGCGCCTGTTGCGTTTCCTGGTAAACTCGAACGCGTATCTCAGGCACCTCTCGACGCCTTTTCTCGTATTATACGAGATCTGTATGGCGACTTCATCCTTCTTGCCCTTATTTTGGAATTCGCCCATGCCCTTGTAAAGGCCTTCGGAATTCTCTCTCACAACTACAAAGTCTATATCCTCAGGCTTCTTATCTTTAAGGGGACAGAAACGGGAATCGTAAAGCTTGACAGGCCTCAAGTTGATATATTGATCAAGAGAGAACCTGGTCTTTAGGAGTATCCCCTGCTCGAGTATGCCGGGCTTCACATTAGGGTGCCCGATGGCGCCCAAAAATATCGCGTCGAATTTCTTCAGGTTATCCAGCTCTTTATCGTCTATGGTCTTCCCCGTCTTCAGATATCTCTCTCCGCCGTAATCGAAGAGCTCATCCTTATATGAGAATCCGAATTTCTTGGAAGCCGCTTTCAGGACCTTCATCCCTTCCGCCACAACCTCCGGGCCAGTGCCATCCCCCGGTATCACCGCTATCCTATATTCCTTTCCACTCATTTTGATCCTTTCTTTCTTAATGAATTGATAAGGCCTCCGGCTTTTATTATCTTTTGCATAAACGACGGATACTTCTCTATTTTGTAACTCTCTTTTTTCGTTATATTCTTCACCACCCCTGATGCCGTATCCACGCTCAGGAGATCGCCGTCTCTTATATTTTTCGAGGCTTCCCGGGATTCCACTATCGACAGACCGACATTGATACAGTTACGGAAAAATATCCTGGCGAAACTTTCCGCTATCACGCAAGATACACCCGCCGCTTTTATAGCAACCGGAGCATGCTCTCTCGAGGAACCGCATCCGAAGTTCTTCCCCGCAACGATCACGTCACCCGGCCTTACCTTCTTCGCAAAATTCTTATCGGCATCCTCCATGCAGTGTTTCGCGAGATCTTCTTTATTGGTAGTATTGAGATAACGCGCCGGTATTATCTCATCTGTGTTAATATCATCGCCGAATTTATACGCTCTGCCTTTAGACATTTATATCACCTCTTCAGGGTGGGCTATCCTGCCTTTTACCGCGCTTGCGGCTGCCACAGCCGGATTGGACAGATATACCTCACTCGTCGGATCACCCATCCTTCCGACAAAATTACGGTTCGTGGTGGATATGGCGCGCTCTCCCGCCGCCAATATGCCCATATGACCTCCGAGGCATGGCCCGCATGTCGGGGTCGAGAATACGCCTCCTGCGTCAATGAATATCTTAGCAAGCCCTTCCTTCATCGCGTCCAGATATATCTTCTGGGTGGCCGGGATCACTATAAGCCTTATATTAGATTTCGCCTTTTTTCCTTTCAGGATCTTTGCCGCGATCCTCAGGTCCGATATCCTGCCGTTAGTGCATGAGCCTATCACTACCTGATCTATCGCCACATCTTTCAGTGCCCTGACCGGCTTCACATTGCTGGGAAGGCTCGGACATGCGACGAGCGGTTCGATCAAGCTGCAATCATATTCCCTGACATCGCGATATTTTGCGTCTTTATCGCTTGAGTAAACTTTACCGATACCCGGCTTAGCCTTATTCTTTATCGATCTTATATAGCCGGACGTTATCTTGTCCGGAGCGATTATCCCATTCTTTCCGCCGGCCTCGATCGCCATATTACACATAGTCAGACGGTCCTCCATAGGCAGTTTATCGATCACCTCTCCGCAAAACTCCATCGCGCAATAACGCGCGCCGTCAACGCCTATGTTCCCTATAGTATGCAGGATCAGGTCCTTGCCGCCCACCCATTTATTGAGCTTTCCATAAAATACGAACTTCATCGACTCCGGCACTTTCAGCCATACCTCGCCCGTCGCCATGGCAGCCGCAAGATCCGTCGAGCCGACTCCGGTCGAGAACGCGCCGAGCGCGCCGTAGGTGCAAGTATGTGAATCCGCGCCTATCACGAGATCTCCGGGCAACACCAGTCCGACCTCAGGCAGAAGCGCGTGTTCAACGCCCATCGATCCCACCTCGAAATAGTGCTTTATATCGTACTTCTTGGAAAAAGTAGCCAGCCTCTTGCACTGGTTCGCGCTCGCCATATCTTTAGCGGGCGCAAAATGATCGGGGACGAGCACAACCTTCTTCTTATCGAAAACCTTCTTCGCGCCTAAGCTCTCAAACTCCTCTATCGCAAAAGGCGCGGTTATATCGTTACCCAGACAGAGATCGACTTTCGCGTCGATAAATTCCCCTGGGTGGATATCCTTCAATTTGGTATGTTTTAAGAGGATCTTTTCCGTTATCGTGTGACCCATTTTGCTCTATATCTCCTTCATCATTGCTATCTCTTTACAGTTAGGGAAGTACATGCACTTTATGCACTCGCTCCATATCTTATGCGGAAGATCCTTCTTATCTATCACCTCAAAGCCGAATTTCTCGAAGAATTCCGGCACGTAGGTAAGCGCAAAAACTTTCGTTATCTTCAATTTCTTAGCGTCCTTAAGGCACTCCTGCATAAGCTTGGAACCGACGCCTTTTCTCGCCTTGGACGGCGCCACCGCCAGGCTCTTTATCTCCGCAAGATCCTCCCAGTCAACGTTGAGGGCGCAGACCCCGCAGATGTTCTTTCCTTCGGTATATACGAAGAAATTTCTTATGCTCTCGTATAATTCATTAAGCGAACGCGGAAGCATCTTATCATGCCTGGCATGATAATTGATGAGCTTCTGTATCTTCTTGACATCCTCTACCGTGGCTTTTCTTATCACTTATGGCCCTCTTTATATAAACGCTTATCCTTGAATTTGCACAGATTATACAAAACGCAAAACCCGCATCGCGGATTTTGCGCCTTACAGGTCCTGCGACCGTGTTCTATTATACCTAAATGCAATTCATATATCAAGTGCTTAGGCGTCATCCCTGTAAGGATATCGTGAGCTTCCTCTATACCGGTCTTCGAGCCGATTAAACCCAGCCTCTTTGTCACCCTGAATATATGCGTATCTACCGGCATCACGGGCCTACGAAAACTGAATAGCAGCACACATGCCGCCGTTTTCGGGCCAACGCCTTTAAGCGATTTAAGGTATTCAATACCAACTTTGAGATCTGCCCTTTCCAAAAACGCCAGGCTTATTTTTCCCTCGCGGCGTTTTATCTCGGCCAGGATCTCTTTTATGCGAGCGGCCTTGATATTTGCAAGTCCGGCATGCTTTATGAGCCGAGCGACGTGCCGCGTATCGGCCTTCATCAATGCGCCCCAGGAACTGAAATGTTCCTTCAAAACCGCAAACGCGCCAAGCGAATTCCGGTCATTCGTATTCTGCGAAAGGACCGTCTTTATCAGCTCATCGACAGGATCCAGGGCCTTGAATGGCCTCGGATTCCCATAGGCCTTCTTTAACAGTTTAGATATTGTAATTATCTTCTTGGCGGTATTCATAAATTATGGCCCTAATTATAATGCAGACTCCCCCGCTAATCAAGAGCGAAAACATCCCTCGGGCCCTGTCCCTTCGCTTCTCCTACAGCAGCGAAACTTCTGCGGTAAGCCTTCCGCTTGTCGCGAATTTACATTAGGCATGTAAATTCGCTGTTGTAAAATCTTGATGGCCAATGAACCTGCATATGCGTAAAGCTATTGTGCAGTTTCATTGTCCTGGTATATCGCCTAGAAGTATCAAGATTTTACGAAAGTCGCTCCAGGCTTCCCGCAGAAGTTCCGCTGCCTGAAGGATCTCGTCTGGGGCATCACCTATACGATATTTTCGCCCACGTTTCCCCAGGAGATTTTTCGGGGGTAGATGTGGAGAACGGATGAGAGGAGCAGCTTAGTGTATGGGTGCGCCGGGCGGGAATATATGTCGGAGGCGCTTCCCTCTTCTACAATCTTGCCGTCTTTCATGACGGCAACGCGGTCGCAGATGAAGCGCACGACCCGCAGGTCATGGCTTATGAATAGGTAGGTTATATTAAATCGTTTCTGAACGTCTTTAAGCAGCCTTAATATCTGCAGCTGGATCGTAACGTCAAGGCTCGATACAGGCTCATCGCATACTATGAATTCAGGCTCTGTAATGAGAGCTCTTCCTATAGCTATCCTCTGACGTTCACCGCCGGAAAACTGGTGGGGATATCTATGGAGGGCGGGCTTTGGCAACTTTATGATGTCCATGATATCCTCTACCCTCTTTGATATTTGATCAGTCTCTTTTTTTAAGATCAGTCCTTCCGCAAGTATATCGAATACCTTCATCTTAGGATCGAGACTATTGTACGGATCCTGAAATATCACCTGAAGTTTATCGGTATAGACCCTCACTTCGCCTGAATCAGGTTTTAAAACACCCAGCATGATCTTGCCGAGCGTAGTCTTGCCCGAGCCCGATTCGCCGACGATGCCGAAAGAACATCCTTTCCCGATATCGAGCGATACGCCATCTACAGCCGTCACCCTGCCAATCTCATCCTGCAGATAACCGCGTTTTATCGGAAAACTCTTCTTTATATTCTTACATTCCGCGATTATCATGATAACGCCTTCACCGATTCTATTAACGAGATAGTGTAAGGATCTTTGGGAGAATTTAATATCGCCTCTATGCCGGATGTCTCAACCATCTTTCCCTTATACATGACACCGACACGGTCGCACATCTTCGCGATGACTCCGAAATCATGGCTTATAAACAGGACCGACATCTTATTCCGATCTATAAGCTCCTTGAGCAGATCTAAAATTTGAGCCTGTATGGTGACGTCGAGCGCGGTCGTCGGCTCGTCCAGGATAAGGAGCTCTGGAGAATTCACCAATGCCATGGCGATCATCGCGCGTTGTTTTGTCCCGCCCGAAAGCTGGTGCGGATAACTATGATAGACTCTCTCCGGGTCTGTAATATGCACTCTTCTTAAAAATTTTAACGCGGCGTAGGCGGCTTCCGGTTTACCCAATCTCTGATGGACCATTACGGATTCCGCGATTTGATATCCTACAGTGAAGACCGGATTAAATGCGCTCGCGGGTTCCTGGAAAACGATCGAGATCTTCGAGCCCCTTATCTTTAGCAAGGTATCATCACCCATACGCATAATATCCGTTCCATTAAATATTATATTGCCGGAGACGATCTCCCCCGGAGGCGCTATGAGCCTCAATATTGATAGCGCTGTCAGTGTCTTGCCCGATCCGGATTCTCCGACAAGGCCGAAGACCTCGCCTTTACGCAGATCGAAACTGATATCGTCCACCGCCTTCACCTCTCCTGAGGGCGTGTGAAAATATGTCTCGAGGCCTTTTACTTCCAGCACATTTTCGCTTTTCACGCGCGCTCCTTAAGCCTCGGCTCCAGCATATCTCTTAAGGCCTCCCCTAACAGATTATACGCAAGAACTGTAAGCGTTATAAATATGCCCGGAAATATGGTAAGCCACCAGGCAACACCCAGCGTGGACTTGCCGTCCATCAGTATATTACCCCAGCTCGGCGTAGGCGGCTGTACTCCTATCCCTAAAAAGCTGAGGGCCGATTCTACCAGGATGGCCCCTCCTATACCGAGAGTCGCGCTCACTAGCACCGGCGCTATGGCATTAGGTATGAGATGCCTGGCTATTATCCATATATCGCCTGCGCCCATCACACGCGCACATATGACATAGTCACGCTCTTTCAGCGATAGGACTTCCGCCCTGGCCAGCCTGGCGACGCTCATCCAGCCGGTCGCTCCTATCACGACCATTATATTAAATATCGAAGGCTCCAGTACCGCTATAACCGCGAGTATCAGGAAGAACGTCGGGAAACAGAGCATTATGTCTACGAATCTCATCATGATAGAATCCACGCGCCCGCCGTAATATCCGGCAATCGCCCCAAAGATTATTCCGATCATTATGGCGATACCGACAGCGATGAAGCCTATCGAGAGAGATATCCTTGACCCGTAAACGATGCGCGAAAATATGTCGCGTCCCAGCGTATCGGTTCCGAAGATATGCGCGCCCGAGGGAGCGGCCAGTATATTCTTCATATCGATATGGGCGGGGTCATACGGCGCGATGAACGGCGCGAATGCCGCAAAGGCGAGGATCGCTATTATAAAGACGAGCCCCGCGACTGCCATTTTATTTTTGGCAAATTCCTTTATCATACGCTACAATTCCTCCTTACCCGCAAGGCTTATCCTTGGATCAGCGTAAGAGTACGCGATATCCGCAAGAAGATTCCCTAAAAGCGTGAGGATAGCGCCTATCGAAAGCACTCCCATTATAGTCGGATAATCGCGCGACATGACCGATTCATAGAAGAGCCTGCCCATCCCCGGGATCGCGAATATCGATTCGAATATGACACTTCCTCCGATCAAGCCCGGTACGGAAAGGCCGAGAAGCGTGATGACGGGAAGCATGGCGTTCTTTAACGCGTGCTTATAGATAACGGCCCCTTCGCTAAGCCCTTTGGCCCGCGCGGTCCGTATAAAGTCCTGATGTATTACACCTATCATAGAGGTCCTCATATAACGGGAGATGCCGGCAAGACCGCCGAAGGCGGAGATCGAGACCGGCAATACAAGGTGTCTCGCGACATCGAAGACCTTACCGAAGAATCCGAAATATTCGAAGTCGAGCGATTTTATTCCGGAGACCGGCAGCCAACCCAGGCTGATTCCAAAGAGGCTCATCAATAAAAGCGCCAGCCAGAACTCAGGCGTCGAAAACCCTATAAATACAAAGATGGTAGTGAATCTGTCCCAGAACGAGCCGCGCTTCACCGCCGAGAGGACACCTAGCGGTATGCCCACAGCCAATATCATTACGAGCGCAAGAACGTTGATAAGGATGGTTATCGGTATGCGTTCGGCGATCTTTTCAGAGACGGGTCTGTCGTCTACGTAAGACCTGCCGAAGTCGAATGTCGTAAATCTTTTAAGCCAGTTAAGATATTGGATATATACAGGCTTGTCGAGGCCATAGAGCTTCTCGAGCCTAACCCTTGCCTCGTACGAAACCTTCGGATTCAGGCTCGTCTGTATATCAGTAGGCTTACCGGGGGCCAAATGTATAACGAAGAACGAAATGAGCGTTATCCCCAGAAAGACCGGAAGCAATCCCAGCAATCGTCGACTTATGTAAGTCAGCATCATTTGTACTTTTGCTCCGACTTTGGAACGTACCACTTTATAAAATTATACCCGATCCCTATCGGCGATACTTCGACGTTCTTAAAGCGCTTATTTATTATAGGCAAGGTTTCTCCGGAATATAAAAACATATATGGCTGCTCCTCGTACAGTATCTGATGAATCCCATGATACGCTGCCTGGCGCCTGGCCTGATCGAAAGTGCGCCTACCTTCCTCAAGAAGCCTGTCTACCTCGGGATTTTTATATCCGATAAAATTGAACTCGCCTTCGCGGGTCTTCGAAGAATGCCATATGTCATAATTATCCGGATCCCGCGATAAAAACCAGCCCATCAGCACCGCTTCGAATCTCTTTTTATTTATGAACTCGTTTATTAGAGCGCTCCATTCAAGGACCCTTATCTTCATCCTTATGCCGACGTCCTTCAAATATTTCTGGATCATCTCCGCGGTTCTCAGTCTCTCGGCGTTTCCCTGATTCACGATAAGCGTAAACTCGAAATCTTTGCCGTCCTTCTCTACCCAGCCGTCCCGGTTACCATCCTCCCATCCAGCTTCAGCCAGGAGCGACTTCGCCTTGAGCAGGTCATACGGCGCCGGCATCACATCCTTATTGTATGCCCAGGAATCCATCATATACGGCCCTGTCGTTACACTGGCTAATCCGAAAAATATTGTATTCACGATCTCCTGTTTGTTGACCGCGTAATTCATCGCTTGTCTGACCCGCGGATCGCCGAACTTCGGATCAGAGAGATTATAGGCCATATACGTAAAGCCGAAACCGGGATATTTGAATTTCGTATAATGTTCTTTAAAGTAACCATTATTCGTCTGTCTCGTATACTGCAACGGCGATAGCGTCGACAGGTCTACACCCTGTGTCTGAAGTTCTAAAAATACCGTGGCATCGTCGGGAATAACTCTGTAAATATACCTGTCTATATATGGGCGGCCCTCAAAATAGCCGTGATTCGAGACAAGCTCTATCTTCTCTCCTGTCTTCCATGTTTTAAATTTATAAGGCCCCGTGCCTATAGGATGGCGGCTGAACGCGGTATTATTCAGGTCTTCGTTCTTTAAAATATGTTCCGGCATGATCCACATGCCCCAGCTGGAGAGCCCCGGCGCGAACGGCTCTTTGTAAGTGACTTTGACGGTATAGTCGTCCAGTATCTCCAGCTTCCGGATCCTGTCAAAGTCTCCGCTATAAGGCGTCTTGACAGCCGGATCCATTAGTTTTCTGTATGTGAATTCGACGTCCTTCGCGGTGAATGGAGCCCCGTCATGCCAGGCCACTCCCTTCCTGAGGTGGAATACTATTACGAGCCCATCATCCAGGATATCCCAGCTTTCGGCAAGGTCCCCTATTATATTTATATTCTTATCATATTTCACGAGGCCATTGAAGACCATTCCGCATATGTCGCTTGAAGATGAGTCTGAGGAAAGTATGGGAATAAGTGTACGGGCGTCTGCGATAGAGCTTACGACGATAGCGTCGCCATACGGGGTGTCTGAATTTTCGGCGGGGATTATTGCGCTTACAAACAAAAAAGATACCGCTAAAAATATTAGCGGTATCTTGGTCTTCATCAAAACCTTTCTCTTAATAATCTACGGGTTCATTGGCAAATGGGGCCTGACCCGCAGGCGCCTGGCCGTGAGCGCCAGCCGGCGTCGTAACAAGGCTTCTGGCAACAAGCGACCTGCCTCTATGGCTCGTCATTACCGCCAGGCTGAGGCAGGTGATTATATATATTATCGCGGATGCCGCCGTTGCGCGTTTCAAGAATACCGATGTCTTGGTACCAAGGATGCTCTGCGTCGAGCTCGCGCCGAAAGACTCGCTTAAACCTCCGCCGCGGCCTGCCTGAAGCAGGATTACGGCTATCAACACGAGGGAAGCGATCACATGTATAGCTATAACCAATCCGTACAGTATCATTTATAGTCCCGTCCTTTTAATGGTTTACAAACAACCCTTGATTATCTGAGCGAACGAATCCGCTTTAAGACTGGCCCCGCCCACAAGGGCCCCGTCCACATCCTCTTCCGCGATAAGTTCTCTTATGTTTTCGGGCTTCACGCTTCCGCCGTACTGAATACGGACGGAATTGGCGGTCTGGGCATCATACATCTCCTTCAAGAGTCCTCTTATATATCTGTGGACTTCCTCTGCCTGCTCTTTTGTCGCGTTGACGCCCGTACCTATGGCCCATACCGGCTCATAAGCGATGACGACCTTCAACATATCCTCTTTCGTGAGCCCGGAGAGCGAATTCATCACATGATCCTTCACGACATCGAATGTCTTGCCGGAATTCCTGTCGGAAAGCTTTTCGCCGACGCAGATAATGGGCCTCAATCCCTCTTTCAGGCTCGCCTTTGCTTTCTTATTCACAGTCTCATTGGTCTCGCCGAAAAATTGGCGTCTTTCGGAGTGGCCAATAATAACATATTCGCATCCCGCGCTCTTTAATATGGAGCAGGAGACCTCGCCTGTAAAAGCGCCTTCCTTCTCCCAATAGCAATCCTGCGCGCCGAGTTTAATATTGGTATCCATGATCACTTCATGCACATCGCTCAAAGAAGTGAACGGCGGGCAGACAACTATCTCTACATCATTTATATCGACCACCGATCTCTTCAGTAAATTAACAAGTTCGATCGACTCATTGATCGTCTTATACATCTTCCAGTTGCCGGCTATTATGACGCGTCTCATTATTTGTCCCCGCAACAGCAGCAGCTCGATTTCTTATCATTGAGGGCATCTATTCCAGGCAGGCCCTTACCTTCCAGATATTCCAGCGATGCACCGCCGCCGGTCGATATATGCGACATTTTATCTTCGACCTTGAACTTCGCCATCGCAGCTGCCGTATCGCCGCCGCCTATTATCGAGATGACGCCTTTAAGGCCGGCGATAAACTTCGCTATATCTTCCGTGCCTTTGGCGAACTTGTCCATCTCAAACACTCCGAGCGGGCCGTTCCAGACTATGGTCTTTGCGTTCTTAAGCGTACCTTCAAAGAGTTTTATCGTACCGGGGCCTATGTCGAGTCCCATCCAGCCGTCCGGTATGTTCTCGCCGACAAGCTGTGTCTGGGCATTGGCATCGAACTTATCCGCTACAATATGGTCGATGGGCAGCAGTATCGGAATCTTCTTTTTTTTGGCTTTATCCAGCGCGGCTCTGGCTGTGTCGAAACCGTCTTTATCGAGCTTGGAATTGCCGATGGCCTTACCCTGGGCCTTAAGAAATGTATATGCCATGCCGCCGCCTATAATGAGCGCATCGACTTTATTCAATAGATTATCTATAACCTTTATCTTGTCCTTAACCTTGGCCCCACCCAGGATCGCTACAAACGGCCTCTTTGGATTATCGACGGCATTACCCAGATACTGGATCTCTTTCTCGAGCAGGAATCCGGCAACAGAAGGAAGATAGTGAGTAACGCCTTCCGTAGAAGCATGAGCCCTGTGCGCCGTGCCGAACGCGTCATTTACGAATATATCGCCAAGCGAAGCGAGCTCCTTGGCAAAACCGGGATCGTTAGCTTCTTCTTCCGCATGGAACCTCAAGTTCTCTAATAACGCTACATCGCCCTTCTTCATGCCTGCAAGGGCCCTCTTTACATCGTCTCCGATACAATCCTTAGTCGTAATGATACTCTTACCTAGTAGCTTCTCCAGCCTCTTCGCCACAGGCGCGAGCCTAAGTTTCTCGACCACCTTCCCATCCGGCCTTCCAAGGTGGCTCATCAGCACAACTTTGGCCCCTTTATCTATAGCGTATTTTATTGTAGGAAGAGCTGCCCTGATCCTTATATCATCGGTTATATTAAGATCTTCATCGAGCGGAACATTGAAATCCACCCTCATAAGCACTCTTTTGCCGTTTAAATCAACATCCTTGATAGTCTTCTTGTCCATTTCAATCCTTCTTTTTGTTATTTTACCTAAGAAAGCATAATTATAATAGCGGCCTATAATAATGTCAATAGGATTATAGGCAAATGTCTAACCTATTACATCGCATCCTTAACTACCGGCTCTTTATGCGCTTCTCCGAAACATTGTGATAAGAATGTCCTGGTGACCTTGTCATATATAAGAGGGATGCTCTCTTCGGGCGTCATTGTTTTTTTGATATACTCTTTTACGTCATCCACCCATAATACTTTATTATTCTTAGCATCGGTTATGGTATATGACACATCCATCTCTACGTAATTTAAAGTAGCTGTAGCCGCCGCATCCGCAAGCATCGTAGCTATTCCCGGATTTGGGTTAAGGGGTCCCCTATTCAGATACTGATACTTTTTAATGACAGCTGTTATCTGAATATCGCTTGCGGCGGGATCGCTCACAGTGTCAAAATCCATAGCCTTTCTATTGTTGAGGCTGTCTTCGAGGGCCTTTTTGAAGACTTCCGCCGATATCTGGCTTTGGCCCGATTCATTCGTGACCGCGCTGACATGTACCTTGACCGGGGACTTCCCCTCAAACAGATGGCCGATCGTAATGCCTTTGGCATAGGCCTGCCCAAGGCACATAAAGCAAAGCACATATGCAGTGAACATTACTCTTTTCACCATGTAACACCCCCATTAAGCCTGCCGGTTATTTTACTGAAACTATCCTTACTTTAAATGTCAATGTCTTGCCCGCTAAAGGATGGTTAAGGTCTATCACGACAGAGCTTTCGGTTATCTTTATGATTTTCGCGGGAAACGATTGGCCGCTCTGGTCCTGCATCTTAAGCATCATCCCGACTTCGGGCTTTACATCTTTCGGCACCGATGAAAGCGGTATCTCTTTGATCCCGGCAGGATCCGGATTACCGTAGGCATCTTCAGGCTTTACCGAAAAGGTCTTCTCGTCCCCGGCCTTCATGCCTTCCAATTGTTTCGTAAGCCCCGGTATCAGCTTGGCCTCGCCTTGAGTATATTCGAGCGGCCCTTTGGCCTGTGAGCTATCCACGACTTTGCCATCGACCGTAAGCACATAGTCAAAAGCAACTTTACTGCCGTTCTGTATGGCCATCTCCACCGCGGATGCTTGCAAAGCAAAAAAAGCTAGAGCTAGCGTCAACATCAATGCCGCGCACAAACTCTTCATCATTCCCCCTTTTCTCCAAATACCATAATGCCACAGAATCGGTAGTCCCGATTACCTGTAATTGCAGAAAGTGATAGCGATAGGAAAATCTATCTTCCGTAAATGCGAGATCACCATCTGAAGGTCGTCTTTTTTCGGCGAAGAGACCCTCACCTTTTCACCCTCGATCTGGGCCTGCACCTTAAGACCTAATCCCTTTATTACTTTGACGAGCTCTTTGGCCTTATCCTGGGGTATCCCGGATGCCAGATCGGCCACCTGCTGAAGACAACCTCCAAAAACATGCTCCGGATCCTTGAAAGTGAGAAACTTTATCGAAACCGCTCTTTTGGCGAGTTTATTGGCCAGCATATCTCTTACAGAATTTAACTTGAGATCGTCGTCGCCCACTAACGTTATCTTCTTCTCGGCGCGGTTATACTCTATGGAAGATTTGCTTCCTTTGAAATCGAACCTTTGCGCCATCTCTTTCTTTGCCTGGTTAACGGCGTTATCCACCTCCTGAAGGTCCGCCTCAGATACTATATCGAATGAGTAGTTCTCTTTTGCCATTTTTCCTTATCCTTATTTTTACCGATATTATAATATCCCTGTAAGCAAATGTCCATTACCTTTAAGCCATTTCGCGCTTTCACCGTATCCCGGGAATAAGTCCGCAACTCTCTTCCAGAACTCTTTCGAATGGTCCTTCCTGTTTATATGCGCGAGCTCATGCGCGATAACGTAATCGACCACGTGAAGCGGAGCCATCATTAAGCGCCAGCTGAATCGCAAGTCCCCATTGCCGGAGCAGGACCCCCATCTGCTGCGGGCGCTTGTAATACTAAAACTATTGTATCTGATCCCGCTTGAAGAGGAGCGCAGGGCCAGCCTCTCTTTTATCGTGATAAGGGCTTCCTGCCTGTACCACTGAACAAAGAGCTCTTTCGCAAACGCCTGATGCGGTCTGGCAAGACGAAATCCCCGCTCAAATGAGAAAGGAAGATCGGCATCATCGACAATGGATAGCCGGTAAGCGCTCCCAAGATACAGAAATTCTTCACCGTCCGTAAATTCTATGACAGGCGGTTTTGGCCGGGCAGAGACTTCGGCAAGCTTTCGGCTGATCCACAGACTCTTCTTATCTATAAAAGCTTTGATAAATTCTGCCGGCATGCGTAGCGGCGCCCGTATCTCAAGGCGCGCGTCAGGCGTAATAACTAACGCGAGCGTCCTGCGCCTTGACCGGACTATCCGGCTATCTGTGATCTTTGCCATTAATATATTTTCCGGATGATTTCCTATTTTAATTTTTGCAGCGACATGCTCATCTTCTGCATATCAAGCCTGATATTAAACCGTCCCAGAAACGACCTTCCGAGCAATCCGTCTTTCAAATCAGCGGGCCCGGCGTCTTCAAGCATCACCGCCGCGAGCACATCTCTCTCCTCCACTCCTTCAATGGCTATGCTTTTTAATATGACCGTCCTGGCTTTAACTATCTGCCCTCCGACCAAACGCAATCCCACGATATTCCTCTTCGTCTCGGAAGACATGTCCACTCCCAGCTTATCGCCAATATGTTTCGATAAGATAACCAGAGACGCTCCGGTATCGAGCTCAAGCAGCGCCTTCACTTCGCCGTCTAAAATCGCGCTGACAAGGATAGCCTGCGAATCCGGGTCACGGACCACTTTGACTTCGCCCTCTTCTCTCGCTTTTCCGGTTTTACTCTTTGCCTCTTCATTCACCCAATTCTCATATGCCTTTAGCCGCCTGCCGCGGTCTTCCTCGGAGCTCTTCTCCTGTAACTTAAGCCTTGAGCGTTCCTCGGCCCACTTATCGCGTAAGTCGGCTAGCGCTTCGGCTGAAGCATGATGCATGCTTTTTATGTCGGCGCGGTTTATCACAATGGTGCCGGCGCCGATCTCCGCCTCAACTCCTGTCGCGCTTTCCCTGGTTATAATACCGCTTATGCTTCCGCCTGTATTCAGATATATCATATCAGCGTCTTCTTCGGACGCAGAAGATAAACGATAAGCCCCTCCAGCAAAGATCAATGCCGTAGCGAGGCATAATTTACATGTTCCCCTATTCCAGAAATTCAATGTCGGAGACCTTCGCTTTAATCCTGCGGGACCATTCAGGACTGATATTCGTAACTTCAAGCTTGAAATCTTTGGAGGCGTTCGGCTTTAACGAATCGTGCTTAGCCTTATTCCCTAAAATGGGCCATATCGAACCCTCGGCTATGCATTTGCTGTTTTTATCCAAATAATAGACGGTGACCCTTAATTTAACAATGAGCCTCGTTCCGGTATTTTTAACGCTCCCATAAATATACTTCTTTATAGCGATAGAATTCGGATCGGCCTCGTCAAGCGATCCGACATCTGTAAGCATGATAAACTTTTTAACATAATCTGCCTTAACGGGGTCGCTCTTTAATTCATCGCTTAATTCATTGATCTTTATATTAGAAACAAAGCCTCCCTTTGAAATATAAGTGGTAGCGGAATATATTAATACCACGGCAATAAATATTCCTATGGCAGCCAATAATGGCGGGAGAAGCTTCTTATGTCCTCCCGCAGCCTTAACAGGGCCTTTAATATACTCTCCGCAATATCGGCATTTAATTGCTTCGGCCTGTATATATTCCGCGCAGAAAGGGCATCTCTTCATTGAACTGTCAGAATATTTGCCCAGCTTTTCAAACAGAGCCCTCCCCTGCCCCTCTATGCCGGCGGGCTCTCCTTCTTTTAACGGTCCCTTGATTTCGGATGCCTGCGGTGATTTCGTATCATTCCGCTTTATAGGCTGAAGACAATGCTCGCAAACCGGCGAATATTTGTTAGTCTCTTTTCCGCATTTTTGGCATTTCACTAAATCGCTCATAATGTTAATGAGCTCTTCGCCTGACGCCGCTTCCATAATCTATACCGCCGCCTTCCTTCTGATTGATATCGTCTTTAAGCGTTCGTATAACGGCCTTGCGTTTTTTAATATCCTGATTTAACAGCTCCACCTTTTCTTTATCGCCGGCCTTCTTTGCTTCGTGTATTTGCCTACCGTCCTCCAGTATCGCGTTCCTTTCATCGTCTATCTTGGCCTTATCCGCCCTGATTGCGATCTTCACTGCGTCGTCTTCTCTTTTAAAACCGGCGGTCCGAACCTTAGCCGCGTCGTCAGCGCGGAGCCGCTGCGGCATGATGATAACCGGCAGCGCTCCTGCCAATAAGATCAATATCACACCTATCTTTGTTATCTTCATATATAATCCCTCCTTTTAAATAAGCGATGGCGACGCAGGGTCATGTTTTTTATAATTTATTTCGGCTGCGCCGATATTCGATGTCGCATAGCAATATTCGCACCCGAATAGACACGTATTATTGACCCCTATATCTTTCGAGACAACGCAGCCGCACAACTTACGCTGGGATGGGTCTTTCTTTAATTTCAATGCACCACCGGTAATGGCGCCTATCAATTCATCGTCGATGCATTTACCTTTGTGAATGCCGTACTGTAAAAGGTCCGTCGCTTCGGCGCATGTTCGGACCTCTAGATTTGAACCGGAGGCTTCTTTACCGATAAATTCCGCAAGGCCGCGATACGACTCCGTCTCAAAGGCATCCGGGGCAAGGCGAATGCGATTCTTCCGGTATGGGTCAACAAAGCTGATGACGAGCCGATTTGTATAGTTTTTGAGGCTGCCGATTAAATACGACAACCGCTTTTCATGCCATGCGTATGGGGTAATGTCCGATAGGAGAATCGGGTCGTATCGCCAAATTACCCTCTCCCTGCCGATCATTGAGCTCAGGTCTCTCAGTGTTTGCACACTCTCTTCTACGGGAGGCGAATAATGATCGATTTCGCGGGCATAACCGATAATCGTATATTGAACATAGTAATGAAACCCCATCCGATCAAGTTCCGGAAGGTATTTCATAAGCGGTTTCGGGTTGCGCGTCCAAAAAACAAAAGCCGTAACATCGGAAGGTTTAAGACTTACGCGGGAGACCTGATTTCGGTTAAACGGGTTCGGGACCATGCAGTAGCCCGCCCGCACCCTCTCCATGAACCAATCTGCATAGAATGCCGGTATGTCGGTCCGCCTGCTGACGCTTATAATCTGCTTGGCCACCAGATAATTATATCATCGCATAACGAGCCGTTCAACCCGGATTTTGCGAGTATAACGCGGTATTGATAAAGATTTAGAAGCGTTTCGCCGAAATCCTATTACAAATTCCGGGTTAAATAAAATAGCAGGTTTTTAGCTCTATCGTCAATGATCCTACGGCAAGTTATAAATTTTATGCCGATTGCAATATATGGTCTCTCACCGCGCGTATCTGTTCCGTAGGTACAGGCCTTATAGGTAATGACCTTATGATCGACATCAATACTGCGACAATCTTCACTATGTTCGCCCCAAACAACTCCAGGATATTGTCCGCTTTTAAATCGGGCGGGTTTATGCCATAGGAAGCGATCAAATCCCTATAATTGGACACGGTACTCTTTATAAAGTCAACGTCATCTTTATGCCTTGCTATATATATTAGCCTGAAGCCAAATAACGTACCCCTTACCAAGCCTGTAGCATCGTCCTGCATTCCTATAGGCACTACTACTGAACTCTTCAGGCTTGTGCTGATCTGCAACGCCGTTGCAAGATCGCTTTTCTTTATATCGGCAGATACAGCATACAATGTAAGGGTATTTTGTTTTGTCCTGTCAATGGGGAATCTTTTATTGTATACGCCTGACAAGCCATGGCGCGAATAGTATTCTTCACTGGCAATAATGTCAGGGCTTTCAACCGAATATAATTCAATATATACATTGGGTGTGCTATTTAGCTTATTCAACCAAGCTGAAACCAACTCAGCATCCGATTTGATTAAAACCTCCAAGGGCAACCTTATCAATATGGGATTATCATCCTTGGCCATGTCTTTTAGAAGCGCTATGTTTTCAGTTAAGTAAGCGCTAATTGTACCGCCAATATTTATTGCTGATGTTCCTTTTGGAATAAGCGTCGTGGCCATGGATAGCGCAAGAACATCATCAATAGAAAGTTTTTTACCAACCGGCAAGCTTGCGTATTTTCTCGAATTATCATATTCAGGCAGCGGCTCTCCTTTTGAAAGCAACAACTGTATGACAGCAGGTGGCAAAATTGGAAGTATCTTGCCTGTGGTA
This sequence comes from Candidatus Omnitrophota bacterium, assembly GCA_026387175.1. Lineage (NCBI taxonomy): Bacteria > Pseudomonadati > Candidatus Omnitrophota > Candidatus Omnitrophota bacterium. The sequence continues at coordinate 137,190 of JAPLME010000008.1, read as the reverse complement.
ACGTCTACCTTGTATTTGGTGCCTTTTATATCAGTAATAACAGCAAAATTTGTGTTTGGTATAAATTTCACGGATCGGAAATAAATATCAAGCCAAAACTGTTTGGTGGTATCGGCAATGTTTACAATGAGTGTATGGCGATGATTATTACCACTGGATACGTGATCCCACCTCCCATAAACAATATATGGATCATCTCCAGGAGATATGTCTGGTGTCCCCTCAAAACTATCCTCTGGGGAATAGGCATGATCTATAACCTTCGTCTCTTGGGTACTAAGGTTCATAACTTCAATAGTATGTGTAGTCCAATATCCTTGGGTCGATGACGTTACGCGGTATGCATAGTAAGGGTTTGATGTGGCTTTCCACCCCTCTGGAACTTGGGGTAAAGCCGAATCTATCCTACCCGCTGAGTCGACAGTCTTTATAGAGTGGGTGCCCCCATTGTCCACACTATAAACCATAGGAACATGTCTCTGTGTTGCAATTTTATTTAAAGACGCGTTGGTTACCCCACTGGGCAAAAATAAAGTATATACTAACGCCAACAAAGCAGCTATTTCATTAAACGATATTTTTTTATGCAGGGCAAGTCCACCAACAATTATCACCCCCACAACAGGGCCTGTAATAGTATACCCCATTCCATATAATGCCGTCGCAAAACTTATACCGCATAACCTAATAAGCATTTCCAGCGATGCGTTACCTATCTCCTCACTCTTCGGAGTTACCTCATTAACAGGGGTCTTTTCTTCTGCGTTTATAGCAGGCGGTGTTATGCTCTCTTGCTCTATTGCCGGCGGCAAGGCTTTTGCTTCATTCAAGAGGCGCTGGTTAAGACTTTTGGAATATAAAACTTGCCGTGCCAAGTTATTATTCAATCTCGCATCAAGCCCCAAGTGTGATGCGTTAACAGTGTCGTTAAGATAAGCCTGTGCTTGGATTGGATTATAATATCTAAGTATTATATTGCCTCCCGCAGCTTTGACAATCACTTCGTCATCAGTAACTTCAAATTCTAACCCCGTCAGTTTTTTGACTATTAATACTTCTCTACTTCGTATCTCCTGAATGGTTGTTGCTTCGCCAAATTGGTTACGTTCGAGCAAATCTATGATTCCACGTAGGAGTTCAATGTTATAGTGTACCTGATAGTCTAGCTGCATAGCAGGGACGGTTGTCCCAAGCGGTGCTTGTAAACCATAGCCAAAATCTATGTTGATAGTGGAGAGAAAAAACACGACTGTAAGGATGGATGCTATTACTCTGTATATCTTTAAATTTTTTAAGAAGTTCATGGCACACCTCCTTTTTGTTACTTGAATTTCCATTTTTAGGTTAATAAAGAGTGACATATCAAGCATATCATGACTTTCAGAAAAATCAAGAGACAATATTTAACTTTTTTATTGCCTAATTTTTGGGGCTTTTGAACCAGCTTCATATACGCCCATCTACCTTCTTGAAGCTGGTTCAAGAAATTATGCTCTTTTAAATATCAATATTCCAAGCGGTGGGAGAATCAATGATAAGGAATGGCTCCTTCCGTGGGAGGATACGGACTCGGACAGGACTCCGCCGAGATTGCCCTGGCCGCTTCCGCCATATTCCAGAGCATCGCTGTTCAGCTCCTCTCTCCAGAAACCTTCTGCGGGCACACCGACACGATAATTATAACGCGGCACAGGCGTAAAATTACAGACTATGAGGAGCGTATCGGCCGGGTTGGAGCGGCTTTTCCTGAGGAAAGAGATAACGCTTTCTTCGTAATCTTTTATATCGACCCATTCGAACCCTTCATATGAAAAATCTATCTCATACAGAGCCGGTTCGTTCTTATAAAAATGGTTCAAATCGCGCATCCAGCGCTGAATACCCGGATGCCCGGGATCGCTCAACATGTGCCAGTCCAGGCTCTGATCATGGTTCCATTCTCCCGTAGAGCCGAATTCGCATCCCATGAAGAGAAGCTTCTTTCCCGGATGCGTCCACATGTATCCGAGCAGCTGGCGAAGCCCCGCGCATTTCTGCCATAAGTCTCCCGGTATTTTATTCAGAAGGGACCCTTTGCCGTGCGTCACTTCATCGTGAGATAACGGCAGCATGAAATTCTCCGTAAAGGCATACAAGAGACTGAACGTGAGCAAGCCATGGTGGTATTTTCGGAATATGGGATCTTTTGAAATATATTCGAGCATATCGTGCATCCATCCCATGTTCCACTTCATGCCGAACCCCAGGCCTCCGTCATATATGGGACGGGTGACCATCGGCCAGGCAGTGGATTCTTCCGCAATGATCTGCACGGAAGGAAATTCCTTATAGACGCTTTCGTTCAGATGCTTAAGAAAGCTCACCGCCTCGAGATTCTCCCGGCCGCCGAACTGGTTAGGTATCCATTCGCCCTCTTTCCGGGCATAGTCCAGATAGAGCATAGACGCGACGGCGTCGATGCGAATGCCGTCGGCATGATACCGGTCGCACCAGAAGATCGCGCTTGAGACCAGGAAGTTGCGGACTTCGTTGCGGCCATAGTTAAATATGAAACTCTTCCATTCGGGTTGGAGGGCCTTACGCGGGTCCGCGTGTTCGTAAAGATGCGTGCCGTCGAAATATATCAATCCGTGCTGGTCATCGGGAAAATGCGAAGGCACCCAGTCCAGGATCACCCCTATCCCCTCTTGGTGAAGGTAATCTACAAGGTACATGAAATCCTGCGGCGTACCGTAACGGGAAGTCGGCGCGAAAAATCCGGTTATCTGATATCCCCAAGAACCGTAAAATGGATGTTCCATGACGGGCATGAACTCTACATGAGTGAATCCCATCTCTTTGATATAGTCAGCGAGAAGAGGAGCAATCTCTCTATACGCCAGGGAACGGTTGCCCTCTTCGGGAACCCTCCTCCATGACCCCAGGTGTACCTCATAGACGGATATAGGCGAAGATAGCGCGTTACGCTTTGGGCGTTCATCTAACCAGGAACGATCGCCCCATTCATATGTAGTATCCCACACCATCGAGGCGGTCTTCGGCGGAGTTTCCCAGCGAAGCGCGAATGGGTCCCCTTTCTCAACGGTATAATTATTGAATTTCGATCGTATATAATATTTATAAAGGGTCCCATTTCCTATACCGGGGATGAAAGCCTCCCAGATCCCGGAACCATCCCACCTGACTTCCATCGCATGGGACTGCGTGTCCCACCCGTTAAATTCTCCGACTACCGATACGTATTCCGCATTAGGCGCCCATACGGCAAAATATACGCCTGTGACCTTATTCACGGTCATTATATGTGATCCAAGTTTTTCATGAAGACGGAAGTGGCTACCTTCCCTGAATAGATGGATATCGTATTCGGTAAACAATGTAACGCCGTGCATAACGCTCCTATTTAAATATAAATCCGGTCTGCATCGACCAGAATAGAAGATCTAGTTCATCCATCGGTATTCCGATGTCCCTTGAAAAAGAGCGCATCTTCTCTTCTATTTCGATGTAGACTTTTCGCGGGCCCATTGAAGCAGGTATCTTATCTATAACGCTGTATCTCTTCAGGTTCTTCAATACGTGCCGGTCGAGAATAGCTATGTCCGAGCCGAGGCCTATATTGCGAAGAAAATGGCTGGCCTCTTTATATCCGTAACCTTTTATACTGTTTACAAGCCAGTCGCGGGTACCTATTATATCTTTCTTATCCAGCTTGGCTTTAATACACAGACCGCCTAGACCCCCGGGGTCTATAAAGGTCTTCCTGACGCCGACGATATAATCGGCTTTTTTATTGTGGAATCTGGCGCGCCCTTTAAGCTTCGGCCTTATCCTGCAAGCCGGAGCGCCTGCTAAAAGATCGCAGCCGGATAATTCTTTTATGGCCTCATGGCATTTGACGGCATTAGCGTTCGCGGTAAGTATGCAGAAACATAGTTCCGCGAAAATATCCTGCTCGCTGCCGCTTTTTATTATACTGCGGAACTCCGCTATGCGCCGTTTTATCTCGGGTTTGATCTTATTATAATGCGCGATGAGCTCTTTGGGGGAGATATCTTCCTGCGAGCGGGGCCTTGGTACGGGAAACGGTAAAAAGTTTTTCATCTATTGCGGCTTATATATTTGAATGCGGAGAGCGCGGCCTTCGATCCTTCGCCGGCCGCTATGACGATCTGTTTTTCGGGAACATCCGTAACGTCGCCCGCGGCAAAGACGCCGGCGACATTCGTCTCATTTCTGGAATTTATCTTTATCTCGCCGCGTTCGTTCTTATCTACGCCTTTAACGAATTTTGAGTTCGGGGTGAGCCCTATCTCGACGAATACACCCTCTACCGGTATCAGTTCTTCCTTAAGATCCTTCTTCACCCTTATGCCCGACACCATCTTGCCTCCGACGATCGCAAGGACCTCGGCGCCATTCAGGATTTGAACTACAGGACTCGCCTCGATCTTCTCGCGCATCACGGCATCTCCGCCAAGTTGAGGGGTATTATTGATCATATAGACCTTTTTAGCTATCTTGATAAGCTGCATGCCGGCGTCCAGCGCCGAATTGCCTCCGCCTATTATCGCCACCTGCTTACCTGAAAATAGCGGGCCGTCGCAGGTAGCGCAATATGTCAGCCCTCTGTTCTTAAATTCTTTCTCCCCCGGAACACCGAGCTCTTTTGAAGCCTTGCCGGAAGCTATTATAGCTGTTTTAGCAAAATACTCGGCCTTATCGGTCCTGACATAAATAGAGTCCTCGCGCCTGGCGATCTCGCGTACTTCCTCGCCTTCCCTGACCGATATGCCATATGTGCGCATATGCTCTTCAAACTTAGCGGCAAGTTCCGGGCCCGTGATAAACTGATAACCTGTATAATTTTCTATGTCGCCCGACCAGGCGGTCTGGCCGCCTATATCCCCGGTTACTACCAGAAAATTCAGCTTTTTGCGCGCGGCATATACAGCGGCGGTTATGCCCGCAGGACCCGCGCCTATCACGATAAGGTCGTAGACCATTATAGACTTAATGCCTCATTTATCTTTTCTTTGTCGAACCCGATAACGATCTTACCATCGATCTCGATCACCGGAACTCCCATCTGGGCCGACTTATCTATCATCTCCTGCGCCTTAGCCGGATCCGAGCCGACATCATATTCGGTAAACTGGATATTATTATCTTTCAGGTACTGCTTCGCTCTTATGCAGAACGGACATGTAGGCGTCGAGTAAACTGTCACTTTTTTTGCCATAGTCCCCTCCTAGTTTATTCAGCCTTATCGTAGGCTAAGTGCCGATATCCCCGATATCGGCCTCATTTTACTATATCTTTCAGCTCTATCAGATCATCTATTATATATTCCGGCCTCAGAGGGCCTACCTCTTCTATCTTGCCCAGCCCGTACGTAACCCAGCATGTCTTTATGCCGGAATTCTTTCCGGTCATTACGTCGATATCCATATCGCCCACTATCAAAGACTTGCTCTTATCGATACCGAACTTTTTCACTATCCTGTCCACTGAACAGGCTGAAGGTTTAATGCAGTTCTCATCGTCCCCGCCTATTATCGCCTCGAAATAATTACGCACGCCCAGGGCTCGAAGCGCCACATCGGCGAACGACGCATATCTATTGGTAAATATAAATTTTCTCTTGCCCTTTAGATATTCCAGAATATCCGTCACATGCGGATAAAGGACGGTTTCGTCAGCCGCATGGGCAAGATAGTGGTCGACGTAAAGTTTCGTGCCTTTTTCGATGATCGCATCATCGTCGGTGCCAATGCTATTCCTTATCAGATACTTAACGCCGGCACCTATGTATGACACTATAGTTTCTTTAGGTAGTTCTGGCAGCTTCAGCATGCGCAGAGCATGGTTCATCGCATTGGCAATGTCGGACGTCGCGTCAACGAGGGTGCCGTCGACATCGAATAATATGGTATCGAACGATGCCACGCGCTATTTAATTTCCAGTCTCTTTGAGCTCGCCCAGAGGCCGTGTATATTGCAATAAGACGAAGCCATTATGACCCCACTCTTCTCGGTCTTAAAACTAAGGGCAACATCCGGGCTCGTAAATATCGTGCTCGTGTTGGGACCTTGAGCCGATTCACCATGGGCCGTGAAGTCGAAGCGTCCTATCTGGCACGGAAACTTCTCGCCGTCTGACATAAAATAGACCTCGATCCATCTTATATGGTGCTCGGTCGTATTCGGGTGGGCGATCTCTTTGCCCACGGTCACCGATATCTTCACCACGTCACCCTTCTTCGCGCTGTCCGGGGCATCTATAACCGGAACGTGCTTCTCCTTCTTCCAGTCAGCGCTCTGCAACAAGTCTTTAAGCTCTGCCATATCATCCTCCTTCGTTAATGCGAAAATATCTTATAAGCACCTCAATCCGGCGTTTACTTTCGGTCAATGCTTCCGCTTGCCGCTCGCTCGGAATAGGCTTCCTCGCTCGCTGTTGCTAAAATTCCGATGGTGAAGCCTAAACCGCCTATAGGTATCGGAATTTCAGAAAGTCGCTCCAGCATCGCCCGAAAGTTCCGCCATCTGACGATACAGAAGAGATATTTTCGCCTACCCTCTCTCGTCCTTAAAAATTTACTTACTACCTATGAGGTTCTCGAATTTTTCTTCATGTCCAATTTCCTCGCCTAGGATATGCACAGCAAGCTGATATGTATCATGATCTTTGCCGAAAGTCTTCTTGGCAAGCTTATTATACACATCTATCGCGCCCGCCTCGGCTTTGGTCACGATCTTTATGATCTCATCGTAATCGCTCAGGCTCTTCATGACCCCGGGATAACCGCCGTTCGACCCCTTTACAAGGAGCGTTGGGATATTAGTCGGAAGCCCGCCGAGCTCTATTATTCTCTCCGCCAGCTCCGTCGCATGCTCGAGCTCGTCTTTAGCGATATCCAGCAGGAACTCCTGCATATCCTCATATCCCTTGCCATCGACAGCCTGGCCCATGTACCACCATGCGTAATACGCAAGCCATTCGTCGCAATACGCTTTATCGAGATCCTTTATCAGATCTTTCACATCCAATCCCGTTATCTCTCTGGCTCTCTTACCCATATTACCTCCCTTTTTATTTACCCGTTAACCGCACTTTTTAGCGAATTCTACGCCGAATTCGTAACACTTCTTATTTTCGTTGTCGTCCGGCACGTACTTAAAAGCTATTGGCGCTTGAGCTATCTCTATACCGGCTTCTTTAAGCTCTTTTTCTATCGAGGCGACAGCACCGGAACCCCATCCGTAAGAACCGAACGCGGCAGCGACTCTATTCTTAGGCTTTAGGCCTTTAAGAAATGACATAAATGCGGCTATCGACGGCAGCATGTCATTATCATGCGTCGATGAGCCGATGATATATCCTTTCGCGTCCAGGAGCTCCTTTACCACCTCTGTCCGGTCTGACTGCGCTATATCATACAACTTCACTTCTACCCCTGTGTCCCTCAACCCCTCCGCAATACGAACGGCCATCTTCCCGGTCGATCCCCACATAGTTTCGTATACGATCACAGCCTTCTTCTTCGTCTCATTGCCCGCCCATGAAACATACGATTTGACTATCTTCCCCGGATCCTTGCGCCAGATTATACCGTGGCTCGGGGCGATCATATTGACCGGCACATTCATCTTCAATATCTCATCGATCTTGCGCGAAATTATAGCTCCGAACGGGATAAGTATATTCGCGTAATATTTGGCAGCTTCATCCATCAGCACGCACTGGTCCACCTCATCATCGAATCGCTCGCTCGTCGCCAGATGCTGGCCGAACGCGTCATTCGGCATCAAAAGCTCTTCTTCGCGGCAATAGGTGAACATCGAGTCCGGCCAATGGATCATCGGGGCCTCGATAAATGTAAGGGTGCGCTTTCCGAGTTTCAATGTATCGCCCGTCTTCACAACCTGAAAGTCCCAATTGCCATAATAGTTCTTATAGAGGCCCTCTTTGCACTTCTGAGTGCCATATACCTTAGTCTTCGGGCATAACTTCATAAGCGCAGGTAACGCTCCGGAATGGTCCGTCTCGACGTGGTTCGCGATCACATAGTCGATCTTCTCAGGCGGCACTATGGCCCGTATCTTCTCTATTAATTCGTTCGCAAATGGCCCGTATACAGTATCGATCAGGGCTATCTTTTCATCGACGATCAAATAGGCATTATAGGTGGTGCCGCGTTTCGTCGCGAAAGTATGTCCATGGAAACTTCTCATATTCCAGTCGATCACGCCGACCCAGTAGATGCCTTTCTTTATTTCGACCGGCACCATCGGTTAACCCTCCTTCACAAACTCTGATTTATCCGCGCCGCATACAGGGCAGACCCAATTGTCCGGCAATTTCTCGAATGCGGTCCCGGGCTGCACGCCGCTGTCGGGATCACCTATAGCCGGATCATATATGTAATTACACACGGTACATCTGTACTTCTGCATGGTAACCTCCCTTTTTATTCCAACCATCTCTTCTTTTATAAAAGTCGGCGCGGACGATGGCGTCGTTCCGCGTTTCTCCTGGTGGTAGTAATCATACGTCATCGGCCTGCCTGTCTTTAACATCTTCGAGTCCGTCATCTCGCCTATAAACAGGGTATGCGTAAAACAGTCCAGCTCCTTAATAACTTTAGCCTCTATGTAGCATAGGGCATTGTCCAATACCACAGGGCACCCTGAGGTAAGTTTAATAAAATTGGTGCCTTTAAATTTATCCACGGTCCTGCCGGACTTGAATCCGAACTTACCTATGAATGACAGCGGCGTCTTCTCATCCAGGATCGATAACGCAAAACGCCTGCTCGACTCGATATACTCATGTGTAAGATTTTTATTATTAACGCTTATCCCTATCGTCACGGGGTCGCTCGTTATCTGAAATACGGTATTCACTATCTGGGCGTTCAACAGGTCCCCTTTACTGGACGAAACTATATACATCCCGTAACTTAAATTATGCAGAACGTTAGGATCCATATTAGACGGATTCCGCCAATATCTTTTTTATACCATTGCTTCTGTCGCGGCCCTCGGCGCCGGAAGGCTTAAAGCTCTCTTCGAATACCGGCGATTCCCTCTTATAAAATACGCCGATCGGGATCTTGGCGTCTTTATTATAGTCCCATTCCCTTATCTTACCTATCGCCTGATCGTAATTATACGGGTCGTGGTCCTTTAATTCGTAAACTCTCTTATCGTAGTAATCGTACATATTGTAATATGTGACGCAGGTCTGGAGGACGTCGACTATCGAGAAACCTTTATGAGCTATCGCTTCCTTGATGATCTTCTTGAGTGATTCCATCGCGCCCGATGTGCCCCGGCCGATGAATGTCGCACCGGAGGCCAGCATTATCTCGAGAGGATTCATCGGCATCTCTTTCGTGCCGTAAGGCGTCGATCGCCCCTTGTATCCTTCAGGCGAAGTCGGCGTGTATTGTCCCGTCGTCAGTCCGTATACCCTGTTATTATGCACGATAACCGTGATATCTATATTGCGCTTGGCGGCGAATATAAGGTGTTCGATGCCTTCCCCGTAAGCGTCTCCGTCACCTGAGTGGCCTATCACTTTGAGATGAGGATTTGCGATCTTGATGCCGGTCGCCGGAGGGATAACGCGGCCATGGAGAGAATAGAAACTATTTACATCAATGTAATCAACTATCTTCGCATGACATCCGATACCGGATACCAGCACGATATTCTCGACAGGCAATCCTTCCGCCACAAGCTCATTTATAACGGCCTTGATCGCGTTTAAGATAGCGAAATTTCCGCAGCCGATGCACCAGGTGTTCTTCGCGTTAGTGTTTAGTATCACCCTATCACCTTCCTCACCCTGTCTTCCAGTTCTTCGAGGCTGAAATCCCTGCCGTCATATTTCAATATGGATGCATTGACATTGAACCCATAGGTATTAATAACTTTTGTGAGCTGTCCCATAGCGTTATTTTCCACCGCTATAACTTTGTTTACGCCTTCGAGCGCCTTGCGGAACCGCCCTGCCGGAAAAGGCGACATAATAACAGGTTGTATGACTTTCAAATTCAGCATATTCGCGATCTCGACGCAGACACCCTTGTTAGATCCCCAGCATAATAGCGCCGTAGCGGAATTCTTATTGCCGTGGACCTTCACAGACTCATAATTCTCCAGCTCCGCTGCCAGATATTTCTCTTTGCGAAGCCTCTTATCCTGCATCTTAACCGTAACGGCCGGATCTTCCGTAGAGATACCGGCCTCGTCATGTTCATAACTATTGGCCTTAATCACCACGCCGGGCTTACCGGGAAACGCCAGAGGCGATACGCCGCTATCGGTATTAGAGTAACGCTTGTATGGCGGCCGGCCGTCCCATAATGCCGCGGCCTCTTCTTTTATCTCATCGCACGAACCTATATCAAAACTATAAGTCCCTTCGGCCATCGCTTTATCGGTAAGCACTATAGACGGGATCTGATATTTCCATGATATCTGCAGAGCCAGCTGTGAAGCATAATAAGCTTCCTCGGCGTCACCGGGTGCTATCACAAAACGCGTAAATTCACCCTGCCCGGCGCTTAAGACAAACTGAAGTTCGGTCTGACAGCTATAGGTGGGCAGCCCTGTCGACGGTCCCGGCCTCTGCCCCATTACTATCACTACAGGCAGCTCCGCCATTCCTGAGAAACTGAGCCCCTCTGTCATCAGACAAAAACCGCCGCCGGATGTCCCTACAGCGACCTTATGGCCGCAATAGACAATCCCGAGCGCCATCATTATAACGGATATCTCGCTCTCAGGGTGAACGACTTTCAGATCGAACTCTTCCGCCAGGTTCGCGAGATAGTGCAGTATAGGCGAAGACGGCGTCATCGGATATGCGATATAGCTCTTAAGCCCTGCTCTCACAAGCCCGAGGGCAACCGCCTCATTACCGGTGACTAACGGCAATCTCTCCTTTGCTAATTTCTTCAATGCAGTAAATTCTTTCGAGGTATCGAAGGCCCTCCTGGCCACTTTCAAATTCTGGTCCAGTTCTTTCGAAAAGTTCTTTCTGAACGTAGCGTCAAGGGTATTCCACTCGATGGATATGGACTTCGCGAAGGCGCCTATAATACAGGTGTTGCGCATTATTTCTCCGGCCTTCTCTTCTTTGATAATGCTTGTCAGCGGCAAGCCTATCGCGTTCTTGACGCCGGAAACCGTTCCGGCATTCACAGAATCGGAATCATAGATGATAATGCCGCTTCCTTTCAGTCTCGCTTTATGAAGGTCGACCGTCTCCTGATTTAAAGCCAGAAGCGCGTCTATCTGATCTCTGTACGTAGCCACCTTTTCTGTCGATGCCCTGATGATAGAGAAAGTGTGCCCGCCGCGGATCAGCGAGGGATAATCGCGATATATATAGCTCCTGTATCCCAGCTGGCCCAGAAGGCTGGCAATAATAAGGCTGGCTTTGTCTATACCAAAGCCAGCCTTGCCGCCTATAAGAACTGAAAACTCGTTCATCAAGCGCCTCTATATCCTTTATGACACCAATATTGCCGTTACGGGGCAATCATCGGCAGCTTTTTTACAGGTATCTTCGACATCCTTCGGGATAACAGATACGTATACTACCGCCTTATCATCTTCCATCTTATAAACTTCCGGGCATGTGCTGACGCAAAGGCCGCAACCTATGCAGGTATCAGCGTCTATCTTTACTTTCATCTTATCGATCCCTCCTTCCTTAAGATTTTAGACTTTTGCAACGGCATCATTATATCAGATTTTTCAGGATTTTTCGACAATTTACACGGATCAAAGCATGCCGTCTATAATACCGGCCATTATAAAATCATTTTCTGTGAGTCCTCCCGCGGCTCGAGTCGTGAGCGTAATTTTAAGCTTATTATACATCAAAGTAAGCGTAGGATGGTGGCCCTGTTCTTCCGCAATCACTGAAATGGTATCAAGAAAATATTTAGCTTCCGGGAAATCTTTGAATTTGAATTCTTTCACTATCTTCTTACCTTCTATTACCTCCCAGGAAGGGTTCCGGGCAGCCAGCTTCTCGATTTCAGCTTTCGGAATAGGCGCCGCTATGCCCTCGCACGGCTTACACTTAGACGGCAGTTCCTCCTTTACGGCAGATGCCGGGTTCTTCATGACCTCATCAAGCGCCGTGACAGCGTCATCATAATTTAAAGGCTTGGTGATCTCGGGTGCTAACTGGATATAGCGGACGATGTCGTTCTTATCTATAATTCTCACAGAACGCGCCAGCAGATTCAGCTCTTTTATAAGCATCCCATAATTTATACCGAAGGAGGACGTCTTGTAATCGGATAGGACCGGCTCGTTATTTATATTATGTTCGCTGCAGAACCTCTTCTGCGCGAAAGGCAGGTCCTTAGATATGCCTATAACGACTACATCCTGAGAAAACGCCGAAGCCCTCTTGTTGAATTCCTTCACCTGCAGATCGCAGACAGGAGTATCGAGCGAAGGAAATGAGGATATCACCTTTATCCTGCCCTTAAAATCGGACAGGCTAACATCTCTCATCTCCTGTGAAACGACTTTGAAATCAGAGGCCCGCATTCCGACCTTCGCTATCCTGCCCACAAGAGTGAGCGCGTTACCCTGGAACATCACGGTTCGTGCCATATGCATCCTCTCTTTCAGATTATTATATCAGCGCTTCTTTTCAATATATCGTCCAGGTCCTTTTCGGCGGTGGTTATCAATTTAAGATCGAACTTATCCTGAAGCACCTTAAAGACATTTGGCGTAATGAATGCCGGAGGCGTAGGGCCAACGCGTATGCCCTTAACGTTCAACGCCAATAGCGTCAGAAGTATCGCAACCGCTTTCTGCTCGAACCATGACAGCACCATCGATAGCGGCAGGTCGTTCACGCCGCAGTTAAACGCTTTTGAAAGCGCGAGCGCAACCTGTATCGCCGAATAAGCATTGTTGCACTGGCCTACATCGATCAGGCGCGGAATACCGTCGATGCTCCCGAAGTCCAGCTTGTTAAACCTGTATTTGCCGCACGCGAGCGTCAGTATCACACAATCCTTGGGCACCTTCTCGGCAAACTCCGTATAATAGTTGCGCCCGGGCTTTGAGCCGTCGCATCCGCCTATGAGGAAGAAACGCTTTATCTTCCCCGCTTTGACAGCCGCGACTATCTTGTCCGCCATGCCAAGTATGGCGGTATGATGGAACCCTGTCATGATCTTCTTACCCGACGCTTCCGGTAAAGGTGGAAGCGACTTTGCTTTCCGGATGACCTCCGAGAAGTCCCTCGTCTTCAGATGTTTCGCTCCGGGAATTCCCGTAATGCCTATAGTGAAAAGTCTGTCAAGATATGTGTTATCCGGCGGGATAAGGACGCAATTCGTAGTGGCCAGGAGCACCCCGGAGAACTCTTTAAACTCCTTCTTCTGCTCCTGCCATGCTCCGCCATAATTTCCTACAAGGTGTTTGAATTTTTTAAGCACCGGATATGCGTGGGCTGGAAGCATCTCGGAATGAGTGTATACATCAACGCCAGTTCCTTCAGTCTGTTTTAAAAGCTCATATAAATCCAGGAGATCGTGGCCTGTGACGAGTATGCCCGGCCCTTTTCTGGTTCCGGTCTCGACCTCTGTCGGAACGGGATTTCCGAACTTCTGCGTGTGGGCCCTGTCCAGGAGCTCCATCACTCTCAGATTCATCATTCCGCACTTAAGCACCATATCGAGATGCTGGCCAAGGTCGAAACTCACATTCGTAACGGTCTTGAAGAGCGCCTCATGCATGAACGCGTCGACCTCGTCATTCTTTGCTCCAAGCTCTCTGGCATGATAAGCGTAAGCCGCTATGCCTTTAAGGCCGTACAACAATATATCCTGCAGGCTCTGAACATCTTCATTCTTTCCGCATACTCCCATTTTTGTGCAGCCTGTTCCTCCCGCTGTCTGTTCGCACTGGTAACAAAACATCATACGCCTCCTTTTCCTTTTTTATTCTCCATATACTTTTTATAAGTTTCTACGCCCACGCACTCCCGGGCATGCCTGCACCAGTCTATACAGCATTGCACGCCGCTGCGGGAAACGGTTCTCTTACACTTCGGGCATGAAGCGCCGGCCTCATCGTCCCATATCTCCACATCTCCTTCGCAAAACGGGCATTTCACGATCTCAGCCTTCGGCTGTTTGAATCTACTTGAACCCGGACAATTGAATATCATTCTCTCTTCTCGCCTCTTATCGTAATGGTTATATCCTTAAAAGGAATTGCCTTCTTCGATTTCTCGATCGCTTCTTTTATTACATTGATGAGACCGTAACAACAAGGTACTTCCATGTGGGCATATGTTATGGACTTAACATCGTTATTATTTACTATAGCGGAGATTTTCTCCTTATATACCGCAAGGTCATCCAGCTTCGGGCACCCCACGAGAAGCACCTTGCCTTTTAATATATCCTGGTGGAAATCGGCGTATGCGAACGGCACGCAGTCCGCGGCTATCAACAGGTCTGCCCCGTTAAAATACGGCGCATTGACCGGAACAAGCATGATCTGGACGGGCCACGTCTTGAGTTCAGCCGCCTTATTCATATCGATAACTCTCGATCCGGGACATCCGGAAAACCCGTGCTTAACAATATTTGCCATAGCCTTCTTCTCATCATACGGCGCGGCCTCTCTTTCCTCTATAGTAATAGCGCCCTGTGGACAATGGCCGATGCAGGCGCCAAGCCCATCGCAGAATAAGTCGCCGATAAGGCGCGCCTTCTTATCTATGATCTGTATCGCCCCTTCATGGCAATTCAGTATGCACTTCCCGCAGCCATTGCATTTAGCCTCATCTATCTTTATTATCTTCCTCTTTGCCATTATCCTACGCTTCCTTATTTAAGATGGAGCCTATCGATACCGACCTTAATTTAGCTTCAACATAATCTTCAATTTCGTCTATCTTGCGCTTTAGAGAGCATATCTTTGTATTTGGGCACACCTTCTTCTTAAATACACACTCGTTAATGCGGAACGGCCCCTGAAACGTCTCTATAAAATCAGCGAGGGTTATCTTATAAGGATCCTTCGCAAGCCTGAAACCGCCATCCTTGCCCCTGGCCGACCTAACCATTCCTACTTTATTTAATCTCTGCAGTATCTTCCTTAAGAACGGCCGGGGCATCTTCAGTTCGTCTGTTAATTCCGTAACGGTAACCGCTCTTCCGGGCTTCGATGCCATACAGCATATCGCGCGCACAGCATAGTCGGCATTTCTTGTTAAAAGTTTCATGGCAGAATGATACCATTTTAGTATCATTATGTCAAGAAAAAAATTTATTAGTCTATATATCAGGGATATACGTTAAGCGGACTGCTGCAGCTTAAGCACCGTAAGGCGGTTATATTCTTCTATGCTATCAATTGGAAGGGCCTCTACTCTCGGCAGGTTTTTGATAAATTCACGCACCGTATCTTCGGATATATCCATACCTGTAACAGCTTTGCATTCAGATTTAATTAAAGCAATGAGGCCTTTTTCCCAGTAGTCCATCTGGTCGTAAGTAATGCCTCCCCTTATATGCGCTTCCGCAAACGCCATATTCAGTAGAGATACGATACGCACAGGATGCATGGCAAGGTCGACATCATGATTAATATCGACAGCACCTTCTCCGGCCAATTTTTCATCTTTATAGCATTTAACGGATATTAGCGCCTCCATGCCCAACGACGGAATCAACTTTACTTTATTTTCGCGTCCCATTCGTCTCTCGATCAATCGTTTATAGGCGTCCAGTATCTCTTCGCTATGAGGGCACCCTGAAAGCCTATTTTCGTCATATCGTATTTCGTAAGTCATGCCTTCATTAAATTTTTTGGCAAGTTCCGAAAATAGCGAGAGAACTCTCCCAACATCTTCTTCGATGGACTTTTTGACAACGGGACTTGGCGCACTCACAGGAAGATCCTTAACCTGGGCCATTTGAGAACCCAGGCTATTGGTTCCGGCTATCGCAGGTAAGGAGTCCAATATCTTATTTACCCGTGCCTTAACTAGCGGCATTTTCTTTTCAGGTATACGGGCGGGGTCTTTAATGTGGAGGCCGGTCTCTAAAAGATCTATAATTTTACTAATCGCCTTATTTGCTGCCCCTGGAGGAGCCATTGCAAGCCGATCCGACAGATAATATAGGTTAGCATTGCCCTTCTTCTCTACGCTGGCAATGCCCAGTGTGATCAGATCATTCAATTCTGAACGCACAGTGGTCAAGGAGTAGCCTCTCATTTCCGCGAATGTCCTGGCGGTAACGGCATTCTCCCTGAATATACGGCTCTCTGCATCCGCCCCCCCTAAAGATCTCAGCCCCTTTGAGAGTGACCCTTTCCTCTCAGGCTTAACTGGCTCTTTCGAAACCGCTCCTACGCTTGCATTAATTGGCAGTTTTTTGAGTCGTATCACCTCGCATCCCTTAGGTCCCACATTCACGCCAAAACCATCATTGAACAAGTCTGACGCCTTAATCTTTTTCGAACTTACGGTTACCCACGTCTTTCCGTCCCCTTTAAGCTGCATTCCCTCCTTAATGTATTCCACCTTATCTATCTCCAGAGGATTAACCTGTATATTGATGACCCTCTTCATGTCAAATGTAGCCCACCCGTCATTTGCGGTAGTGTTGAACGCTCCTATAACGATCGTATCATTGTCAAAACGCGCTATGCCCAGAGCATGCCAGGGGGCATCGGTCTCCAAATAGTGATATTCTCCATCCAATAATTGCCTATACTGTCTGGGCAGAGAAAATATCTTTTTCCTGACCTCTCTCGTTACGGGATCCGCTTCTTCCGGGCGCAAAATATGGGGTTCTTTAAGCGCTTCACCGTTATGATAATTCCGGGAACCGTAGATCTCGCCGTTTAAGATCAGTTGGTAGCCAGGTAGAAAGGTGCAGAGAAAATGGATAATATTACTGTCTTGGTAGCTCAGGTTGGACCATGCGTCTCCAAAAGTAAACGCATCATGCTCCGGGCCAAGATATATCATGTTCTCTCGAACCTCGCGTGGCACGCTTTCCAAACTCCGCAAGTAAGCAAGAAGCGCGGCCGTCTTATCATAAGACGTAAGCGCATCTGTCATACAACCTTTGCATTCATCTGAATAGGCCGAACAATCCTTGTTATCAGCGAGCTCAAGAAGTTCCCGCTGCCTCTCAAGATCCCCCATCATTAAGTAACAATCGGGTTTTATTTTACGCATCTCGGCTACGAAAGTAGCTATAAGGTTTACCGGGACATCTATTCCCCAATTCTTTTTTATTCTATCGGCAAATGTAGCCATAGCCGCGTCGATCCTAAAACCGTCCACTCCCATCTTCAGCCAATAGCGGCCTATCTCGATCGCCTCCCGTATCACATCGGAATTGGAAAGGTCCGGCTGTGCCAGCGCACTCCACCTGCGCGGAAACTTATCTTTTAACGATACCAGGTCGGTCGCGGAGACTAGGAAAAGCGCATCTCCTCCGGAAACTATGACAGGCCTGTAGGGCGTCTTCGCGCCGGCTACCTTCTCTCTTATATCCTCATCCCCCAATTTATAATATATAGTGCGACCGTCGATCTCGATCGACCCCTCTTCCGCCAGTTCATCCGGTGTCATACTTGATATTATTTCATTCAGCTTCCTTCCGACTTCTATGCGCCTGAGTAACTCATCCTTAGGCATAGAGCTTCCTCGATAGGGCCTTACTTCCCTATCCAAACCATAATTGCCATCACTGACATTCGTATATAAGAATCTCTCGGGATGCTCCCGGCAAATGTCACTGTCTTTAGCTACGTGTTGATTGGCGATCCAGTCCATAATAACATTTATGCCATGACGGGGTTGGTGCGCCATATCTATGAACTCTTTCAGGTCGGCAACTGATCCCACCCGATTATCGATATTCTTAGGATCCAATATTTCAAATGGGTGACCGTTATTCTTCATAAGGCCCAGTAAATACACATATTTGACACCGGCCGCCGTCATAAATGGCAGGTCTTTTTGCAAGGCCTTGAGACCGGATAGATTATGCTCTTCATCGCGGTAGTTCTTCAAAGCCACTTCTGATATTATCCTGGTATTCTGCCTTGCCATGATCGCGGGCACATACGCATCCAGCGCATATCTCTCCTCCATAGCACGCGCGGTAACGATTTTATTGGCACGCTTGTAGGAATTTAACATTAAGCGGCGCCATCTCTTTTTACCATCTTCATAAAACAGCCTGGACGCTATTTCGGATTTTTCAAATATATCAGCGGGCGCTTCATGATAGAATTTCCTAGAATCCGCCGATAACCCATCGCCTGTTTCGTTAACATATGCGCCTATGAAGAAACCGCTCCCTTTTTCGGTTACTTCGTCATAGTCCTCCATCCATTCTACCGGCCCGGCACCCTTTATCGATATATTGACTCCTGCGTTCAGGGCTGTCCGCTGATCTGAAGTGCCAGCGGCTTCTTCAAGCGGACGGGGAGACGTTATGGTGACATCGGACGATGTCCCTTGCATCTTCAGAAACTTCGAGTCCGAGACAACTGCCGCAAATCGGCCAGCGAGGTCCGGCAAGCTCTCCCATCTCTTGAACTCACTTGCCCAGAACTCTTCGTATGCGGGAGGCGGCCATCCTACAACAACCTGCGCACCCAATCCATTGACCGTTTTTCGCGCGCCGTAATTAAATATCTTGTCCAGGGTAGTATCAACAATGGTTTTTGTGTTAAAATCATTATTCCTGTAATTCTCTTCCAGATCGCTTATGTCCCGAAACCACGTATCCCTCAGTTCATCGCGAGTGAAACTAACATTCCTGTCCGCTGTCATAAGATGGACCAGGAATTTCAGCATCGGATACTGGCTCTTATAATCTACCAGCCGCCGGACAGCCCAAAACGTCAGTTTTTCGGGATCGAACGATATACCTGTCCTATTCTTGATCTCTTCAAATGCTTCTGCCTTGTTCTCTTCATGGATATCCCATAGTTTATCCATCCATATATCTTCTGCTTCGGCAATAGGAGGGGCTTTCGCTTCCCACTCGCTGAGAGCCTTTGACTTCCAACTCACGCCGGAGCCGTTCAATATCCCTATAACGGGTTTATTGAATTCGTCGCCATACATCATCTTGAACAGTTTTACTGTCGCCTTGGCATGTTCATTACTGACGGCATTAATGACATCGGCGAGCTGGAATGCCGCATGGCAAAAATCTACGTAGACATGCCCTTGTCTGTCGGTCTTGACAAACATGGACCTGAACTTTTCAAATTTTTTCTTCTCCCTTTTGTCGTCGGGAAAGCCGAGCACATATGTCATCCTGTCTACATCCGTATTCATCACTCCTGTAGAGAATCTCTCCAGGCCGGCGGGGACCAGAGTATGGTTAGTATATACTATCGCCGTATTATCATAGGACTTATCGGCACGCATCAGCGCGGCGGCAACAACCGTATGAGCTTCATTCAGATGAAGTATATCGGGTCTTCGGTCAAGTTTCTTTATTATCTCAAATGCGGCTTTACCGAAGACGACCTCTTGCGTAAATCTGTGCCTCTTGCCCCTCATCATCTTCTCGTCTCCGCTACCTTCGTATAAGCTTTGATCCGGGTACAGTATATCGAAGACCTCGGACATGAGAAGATAGCACCATGTACCGCCTCTATTAATCTTATATACATCCACTTTTATAAGCGGATTATTAGGATCATTATCTGCCTCATCCAAGGTTAAAGCATTAGGATCCTCTTCCCAGGCCCGGACCTTTATGGAATTTTTACCTACAAATACCGGCTCCAACACTCCTGCCCTGACCAGATGCCTGTAATCGGTCTTTATCTTTTTACCATCATGCAGAACGTGAGAATACCCGGGCTGTATCCCCATTGCCAGAAAACCTTCCACGTCCGGATTATCATATTCCGGAATTACAGCTTCATCGTCATCTCCGGCCTCAGGAATATTCCCCTCCATCGAAAGCGTCACGAGAAATTTTCCCCTCAAGTCAGGCGCATTATCCATGATCCAACTCCTGCCATCGGGTTCTTTCCCTTTATCATTCATAGCGGAGAGGCCCTCATACTTGTCTCCGGTGTAAGCGCCCAAGCCCCCCTTAGTATTTGTATCCTGAACTGAGAAATTCTTATCTTCGGCTACTGCCCTGGGCCCGGCAGCTATGTTTAGGGATCCGCTGGTTTTCGGATCATAATATATATCGGCGGGATCCTCTCCGTATAACGACAATAGGCCCGCTATATCTTCAGTATTGATATTTACCTTATGGGAATATTTTTCACATACTTTATCAAGTGGTTCTGCTTTAGCGTGAACCTCTCTTTCTATCTCGCGATAAGTTCGGCCCTCATATTCTGTATTTGCCAACCTGGGATCCGGCAAATCAAGATACTTAATGATCTCATCCTTCATTTCGTTGGCCCTTATCTCTGAATCAGTAGCCTGAGATATCATTCTTCTTATCTTTTCGAATTCTCGTATAGTTTCTATTTCGTGTTTCAGGACAACATTACGGTCCTCTTCATAATTATTAACTTCACTGTCGATGTATATGACGGGTTCTCCATAATACCTGCCCAGGCCGATATGAGCAAACTGTCCGGTGTTTACTAATAACTCGGGTATCACCACAAGCAAAACTTCTTCTTTTGTCTCAAACTCATATTTATATAGCTCCGGCTTAATATTCAACTTCTTTATCTGATTTCTAATGTATGCGTTAGCTGCATTTTCTGATAAAAGCGCTCCGGCTGTGGAGAATCGTTGACGGAATTCCGGTCGCTGGGTAGATAAAGCGGGTGCCAGTGTCGAGTCAGAAGCCTGGTCAGCCCAACTGGTGACATTGGCAAAGCAAAATATCCCTACCATTATGAGGGATATTATCTTATTTAATATGGTCTGTTTATTGACAGAATGGATAATCATACATGATTTACCTTTTTATTGTACTATATAGTATATAGTACAATTTACCATATAGCAATAGCCTAAATATAACTTTTTTATAATTTAACTAGATGATCAGTGAGTATGATCATGGCTGGGGTGCTCGTGCGGGTGGACATGTGTCCGGCCGTCATGCCTGTGCGCATGTATATGCACCAGGTTATGCTCCTGAAGAAGCGCCATATCCTTCAATATCTCTTCGGGGGATCCGGACTTCACTATCTTTTTATCTCGGCTGAATACAAGGACCTTATCCGCTATCTCTTCGACGATATGCAGGTCATGCGTGGATGTGATTATCGTCTTTCCGGCTTTGTTCTCATTGATAAGAAAATCCATGATATGCCTGGTGGTCAATGGGTCGAGTCCGGCCGTCGGCTCATCCAGAAGGAGCACTTCAGGATCTATGATCAGGGTCGAGGCTATCGTAACCTTTCTCTTTTCACCGACACTCAACTGATGAGGCGACCTGTCGAGCAACTCTTTAATGTCCAAAATGTCGATGAGCCTCTCAAGGCGCTTTTCGATCTCTTTTTTATCTTCTTTAAGTTGGAGCGGCCCAAAGAGAATATCTTCTTTTACGCTGGGGCAGAATAACTGAACATCGGGATTCTGGAATACAAATCCGACCTTCTTGCGGAAATCCCGAGAAAACTCCTGATCGCTAAACACCTCTTCGCTCATCGCCCTGCCGAAAGCCGTAATGGTGCCTCTGTTGGGGAATATGAGCCCATCGAGCATATGCAGAAGTGTTGACTTGCCGGAGCCGTTTGCGCCGATGATCACCGCTTTCTGGCCCTTCTCGATCGTCATGTCTATCCCGCAAAGAGCCGGATATTTTCCAAGGTACGAGAAGTGAATATCGCTTAACTGAAATACAGCATCACTCATGATCCATCAAGCCTTTATTTTAACGCGCCAGATATATGGGCACAGCGCATATTATTACCACGAAACCTAACCACAGCCAATCCCTTGACCTCATCCTGAAATCATTGAAGATGACGGGCTCTCCCCTATACCCTCTCGAGAGCATCGCGCTATACACTTCCTCATTAAACCGGTACGACCTATACCAGAGCGATGCCATGCTCCATGCTACGATATGCTGGCCTTTCTTGTAATGCATCGCTGTCCCCACGCGGCTCTTTATCGCGAGGTAAGTATTTTCTACAACTTCTGCAAATAAGTAGATGTACCGGTAGCACATCCCCAGTATCATAACAAAGACTTGAGGCACCCTGAATATGCGTAATACCTTCAAAAGTTCAAAATGTTTCGTGGTGATGCTAAGTAGTACAGCAAAAGATACGGAAGTTATAACGCGCATAATAAATAATGAAGCGCCGTATAATCCCTGTCGCGTAATAATAAAGTGTAATCCGAAGACGTTAAAGCCCGATATCGTCTCCCCCGGAGTGAAGACACTGAATAACGCCGGAATAGCTATAAAGAGAGAGAATAGCGGAATGAATATCCAGGTTCTCTTAAGGAAGAAGGCCAGATCGATCTTCGATAAATAGGTAAATATAAGCGATACGACATAAAGATAAAAGACCGTTGCTATACTTTTAGTGAACAAGACCGTCAG
Source organism: Candidatus Omnitrophota bacterium (assembly GCA_026387175.1). NCBI lineage: Bacteria > Pseudomonadati > Candidatus Omnitrophota > Candidatus Omnitrophota bacterium. The sequence goes on along the minus strand of JAPLME010000008.1, from coordinate 114,598 downwards.
GAGCAAGAGCGCGAATGTCACAAGCTTCATCCTCGGATCAATGGACTGCAGGAGGCCTTTTCTCGATGCGTATTCATCCGAAAAGACGGACTCTTTCAAGAAAGAGACCGTACCGGAAATCGACCGCTCTATGAACCTGTTGCTATTGACAGCTGCCATTGACCGGTGCCCCTTCCGATTCCAGATATTCCGATGCCGAATACGAGCTTCGTACATATGGGCCGCTTACGACATGGCGAAAACCTGCTTTCAATGCATCCTCTTTGTACCGCTTGAATCTATCGGGAGATACGTACTCCTTCACCGGCAGATGATTCTTGCTTGGCGCGAGATACTGCCCGATACTTAAAAAATCACATCCGGTTCCGGCGATATCGCGGAAGGTGCTAAGCACCTCATCCTCGCGCTCACCCAAGCCCAACATGATGCCTGATTTCACATGCATGGCATTATCGCATTCCTTTATATATGATAGCACCCTGAGCGATCTGTCGTAATCCGCGCCGTTACGCGCTTCCATATACAGCCGCGGCACAGTCTCTATGTTGTGAGCGAAGATATCCGGCTCGGCCATAGCTACATTTTGTATCGCGGATTTGTCAAAATTAAAATCGGGCGTCAATATCTCGATCACGATTTTCCGTTCGTGCCTGCGCAGGCACGATATGGTATCGATAAAGGCCTGCGCTCCGCCGTCTGGCAGGTCGTCGCGCGTAACGCTTGTTATAACCACATGTCTCAGGCCCAGTCGCCGCGCCCCATCTGCCACCTTCGCGGGCTCATCGGGGTCGACCGGTGACGGAGAGCCCTTTTTCACTCCGCAAAATGAGCACTGCCTGGTGCATATCTTTCCCAGGATAAGAAACGTGGCCTGAGCCTTAGAGAAACACTCCCCTATATTCGGGCAAAGCGCCTCTTCACAGACGGTATTGAGACCCAGACTACCGAGTTTCTTCTTCACATCGGCGCAATCTCTAAGATTGATCTTTTTATTTATCCAGAAGGGCCGTTTTATATTTCTTTCTATTCTATCCATCATTATGCTCGCAACCTATCTATCCTGTTAAAATTCCAATCGGAGCTTTCATATTTCATCGTTTTCAGCTTCGAGAAACACTCTTCTTCTGCGCTTGAAAGCCCGCCCACCTCGGCCCTAATATCGAATGACTCTGTAAACGCTCTTATCATGACCTTAGACATATCTGCCGCATTAACACCACGGCCCAGAACTTCTTCCAGACAGACCGCATCGTATTCACTACCGCGAGGAAGCTCCGCTCTCGAAAAGGACAAGGCCCGCCCCCTGTCGAAATTGAAAGGAATACTGCCGTGTTGAAATATTACGCCGCGCGTCCGCTTCTGGGCACTGCCGCCTATCTTTCTACCGCCTGAAACTATATCATACTTCTCTTTTGCCGCAAAACATATTGCCGAAGGCTCCGAAAGCGTTTCATTCTTCACGACATCGCACGCAAACCGGGCCTTTATACCTAAGGCATTATAAAATGCAATCAAGAACGAAGAGATGATCTTATATGATGACAATACATGCGCGGGAATGCTAAGGTCGGACTTTGAACAGACAAGGCTATAGGTGAGTTCGTTACCGTGTAATATGATCCCGCCGCCCGTAATCCTTCTCACGAACGGCATCGATACCTTTCGGCAGAACTCGATATCGAGCTCCTGCTCAGGATCCTGTGAATACCCGAGCGAAAGGCCCGGATTTTTCCATCCGTAAATACGCAGCGTCGGAGGAGAAGAATGACATTGATATCCCTGCAGGATAGCCTCATCGAATGCCATGTTAGCGGCAGGATCCATGGGCCCGGTATCGATGATCCGCCAGGATACGCTCATCTTTTGACTCTAGGCGCGCCAGCGCAAGTTAGGCTCTCGGGCCGCCTTAGTCTCATCGAGCCTCTTCACGGACCTTGTAAGCGGCGCGCGCTTTACAGCTTGCGGATCTGTCTCGGCGAGTTTGGCTATCGCTATCATCGTTTCGATAAATTCATCGAGCGTCTCTTTAGATTCTGTCTCTGTGGGTTCTATCATGATCGCCTCTTTGACTATCAGCGGGAAGTATATTGTAGGAGGATGATACCCCATATCGATAAGATATTTGGCGATGTCGAGGGCATGCACGCCGTTTTTGATCTGTTTCGAGGCGGATAGGACGCATTCGTGCATACATATCCTGTCGAAAGGTATATCGTAATGGCCTTTAAGTTTTACCCTGCAATAATTGGCGCTGAGGACCGCGGATTCCGATGCCTCTATAAGGCCTTTCTTCCCCAATAAAAGCATATAGGCATATGCCTTCAATATTACGCCGAAGTTGCCGTAGAACGGCGCTATATATCCTATGGACTTATGCCTGTGATAATCGAGGGCGAATGTGCCGTCGGAGCGCTTAACTATGCGCGGGATCGGCAGAAAATCTATCAGCTTCTCGCACACGCCTACCGGTCCGGATCCCGGGCCGCCGCCGCCATGAGGTGTCGCAAATGTCTTATGAAGGTTAATGTGCATTACATCGAACCCTATATCCGCCGGGCGGCACTTGCCCAGAACGGCGTTCAGATTCGCTCCATCATAATACATCAACGCCCCCACGTCGTGCGCAAGATCGGTGATCTCCTTAATACGTGGATTGAATATGCCCAGAGTGTCAGGACACGTAAGCATGACCGCGGCCACTTCATCGTTCAGCCGCCTCTTGTACTCCGCTATATTCATGTAACCATCGCTATCTGTCGGTATCACTATGACCTGATAACCGGCTATCGCCGCGCTCGCAGGGTTTGTGCCGTGTGAAGAGTCCGGAACTATAACATACTTCCTCCGCAATCCGTGGTGCCTGTGATAGGCGGCTATCAGCATAACGCCCGTCAACTCCCCATGAGCTCCGGCAAGCGGCTGCATAGTAAACCCGGCCATACCCGTTATCTCGCAAAGAAGTTTTTTTGTATTATAGATAACTTCGAGAGAACCTTGCGTCAGGATGCCGCCGCCTGAAAGCTGCGGTAGAAGAGGATGGACCGCGGTGAAACCTTCCAGGCCCGCGAGAACTTCGGTGAATTTCGGATTGTACTTCATCGTGCAGGAGCCCAGGGGATAAAAATTAGTATCGACTGAGAAGTTGAGCCGTGACAGATTCGTGTAATGGCGCACTACGTCGAGTTCCGAAATGTCCGGAAGGTCCGGCGGATCTTTCCGGAGATATTTAGCCTCCAGCGCGGAAGTCGCCGGAACGTCGGATGCCTGGATCTTAAGGCCGCGCCGGCCCTTTACATTCTTCTCGAAGATCAGTCGCATAATACGGCCTCCAGGCTATCCCCGAACTTGAGGATATCTTCCTTCGTCCTCTTCTCGGTCACCGCTAAGAGAAGATAATTTTCCATTCCTTTATAAAACCTGCCCAAGGGAAAACCTGCCGCGTAACCTTTCTCGACCATCTTGTGTACCACATCATCGGCATTCTTCGGAAGGCATATGGTAAACTCATTAAACGTCGGCGAACTTCTCTTCACCGTCACCCCGGATATCTTTTCAAGGACGCTTTTGGCGAATTCCGCCTTGTCATGATTAAGCTGCGCCAGTTCCTTTAATCCCGTCTTGCCTATAAGCGAAAGATATATGACCGCGCGCAAGGCGCAGAGCGCCTCGTTGGAACAGATATTTGAGGTCGCCTTTTCCCTTCTTATGTGCTGCTCTCTCGTCTGCAGAGTAAGCACGTATCCTCTCTTCCCGTCCATATCGACCGTTGCGCCCACTATCCTGCCCGGCATCTGCCTGACATGCTCTTTTCTGGCGGCCATGAACCCTAAATACGGCCCGCCGAATGAAAGCGGTATCCCAAGGCTCTGCCCTTCGCCGGTGGCGATATCGAATCCCATCTCGCCGGGAGTTTTAAGCATGCCCATCGATATCGGATATACCGATTGTATGGCGATAGCGCCTGCCTCGTGGCTCTTCTTCACTATATCGGTATAATCGTCGATTGCGCCGAAAAAGTTAGGATTCTGCAGTATAACAGCGGCGGTATTGCTATCAAGATGTTTCAATACCGCTTCGCGGGAGCTCTGGCCGTGAACGACCGGCGTTTCAACAAATTCTATAGACAGGTTGGACGTATAGGTGTAGAGCATGGTCCGGTAAATAAGGTTTACACCCTGGTCCACGATGATCTTTTTCCGCCCGGTGAGCCTTACCGCCATCATGGCGGCCTCATAGAGCGCCGTTCCACCGTCGTAGAGCGACGCATTGGAGACATCGAGTTCCATAAGTTCACAGATGGCTGTCTGATATTCATAGATCGCCTGAAGCCATCCTTGAGACGACTCAGGCTGATACGGAGTGTATGCGGTATAGAATTCTGACCTCGATGCAAGAGCATCGACCGCCGCGGGAATATAGTGATCGTAGAAACCGGCGCCCAGGAAACTGATAAGGTTTGTGGCGTTCTTCGAGGCAAGCGACTTAATGTAGCGGCAGACCTCGAACTCCGATTTACCTTCGGGGATATCGAACGATTTCGGCCTAAGCGCCGGAGCGATATCTTTAAACAGGTCTTCGACCGACTTGGCGCCTATAGCCTTCAGCATATCGGCCTTATCCTTGTCGGTATGCGGGACATAGTTCATCTAAGACAATCCCTCTACATATTTTTTATATTCTGCGGCAGACATGAGCCTCGAGGGATCCTTGTCATTATTTATATCAACTACCGCGAAATAGCCTTTATCGTACGGCGACTGGTTGACAAGCTCCGGATGGATGGCAAGTTCTCCGTTAATCTTTGAAATCTTGCCGGATACCGGCGCATACACATCGGACGCCGCCTTGACCGACTCGACCGTGGCATATTGTTTAAACTGCTCAATGGCATTTCCCGCTTTAGCTATATCTACGAATGTGATATCACCTAATGACCCTTGAGCATAATCGGTGATGCCGATAGCAGCGGTCTTACCTTTGATTCTTACCCATTCATGTTCTTTCGTGTATAAAAGATCATCCGGTATGTGCATGCGAATCCTCCGATATTTTTGCGGTACCCTTTTTATAAAACGGCCCTTTCGTTACCGTAGCCCCTATCTCGACGTCATTCTCTTTAAGCGTTATCCGGCTCCCGGGAGCGCATGGAAGATCGACATATCCCATACCGATGCCGCATGAAAGGCTGGGAGAGAATGAACCGCTTGTGACCACACCTGCGTCTTTGCCGTTCACCAATATCCTGTAATTATGCCGCGGCGAGCGGCGCGACTCCGCAATAAAACTGATCAACTTTCTCGACGGCTTGCTTTTTTTTAAAAGCGCAGGTTTGCCGATAAAGTCTTTATTAAGATCTACGAACTTTCCTTTATCCGCCTCGAGCGGAGTGGTATCGGCCGTGATGTCCTGGCCGTACAGCGGATAAGTCATCTCCAGGCGAAGCGTGTCTCTGGCCCCAAGCCCCGCCGGCTTTACTCGGCCATCCGCAAGGAGTTTCTTCCAAAGCTCCTTCACCTTATCGGCGGATATATAGAGCTCATATCCGAGTTCCCCTGTATAGCCGGTCCTGCTGATAATGATTTTTTCGCCCAAAACATTGAAATAACCTAATTTATAGTAGTCAAGGTTCGCTACGCCGGGCCCCGCAAGTCTCTTCAATGAATCTAATGAGCGAGGGCCCTGCAAATCCAGCTTCCCCAATGCGGATGACACATTCTGAAAATCTGTACTCCGGGATAAATGCTTACGAAAGTGAGCTTCATCGCCATCGATAGTGGCGGCATTGACCACCACCATCCACTCGTTCTCCGCCGTCCTATACACAATCAGATCATCGATGATACCGCCCGCATCATTCAGTGTAAAGCCGTAACGACAACTGAATATCGGGAGCGTCCTTAGATCGAAAGTAACAATATTGTTGAATCCGCTCTTCTCAGGCTCGCCGCGTATTACGAATTCGCCCATATGGCAGATATCGAAGAGCGAAACCTCGCTCCGCGTCCAGACATGTTCGGCTATTATACCGGAATATTGTATCGGCATGAGCCAGCCGCCAAACGGCGCAAGTTTCGCGCCCAGACGTTCGTGCTCATATATAAGAGGGGTCTTCTTGAGGTCCATGATAAGGTATTATGATACCAAAATTACCGCGAATATGCTACTGTTTCTGAAATTTTTATCGTTTTTTTGTTAAGATTCTTCCCAAAAACAACATGATCGCCACTGTAATGGCTATCCCTAATATCGCAGAGGCTAAATAAGACAAACTTAAATGTCCCAACCCCTTCTCATCCCAGCCTTTAAAAATATAGCCGGACAGCGGCGCATTCCACATAGTTGAAAGCTTATCAAAACCGAAAGGGATATAACCAACAAGCTTGCGCATCTCATCTGCGCCCCACTCCCCCCAGGCGGTTCCTGCCTTAAAATATTTTGGGAGAATTACTCCAAGAGGAGACAGGATAACTAATATCACCAGTCCGATCCATAACCTGGCAGTGTTCTTCTTCATCACCCTCTCCCGTCTCCAAGTAAACCAAGATCCTGTTTTTGCAGATATTTGACGACAAGCGCCGTCACGAGGGCCTCTATCCATCCGAATACTAAAAGATGCTCTCCCAGCATGACAGGCAGCGCCACATTCAACCCATAAGGGCAATACAACGCCTGTCCGGACGCTGTCTTATGCAATAACGGCTGAATGCCGAATTCGAATCCGGTCAAAGAGGCCGCGACGCTTACAGCGATATAACCGGCAATACCCGCGGCGATGACCCTTCTGTTTGAACCTATAGGAGAGTTATAGCTGATTGCTTTATATATATAGTAGCCGGCGAACGGCAGCGCAAATGCCATATTAAAACAATTCGCGCCGAGAGCGGTGATACCGCCGTCTCCGAAAAGAAGCGCCTGCACTGCCAAAGCAACCGTGATAGCTATGCACGCCGCCCAGGGGCCTATAAGGATAGCGACCAGCACACCTCCTACAGCGTGCCCTGTCGTTCCTCCGGGTATCGGCACATTGAACATCATAATGACAAAACTGAATGCCGCGCCTATGGCTAGAAGCGGCACCTGCTTCGCATTAAGCGTCTTCTTGACTATCTTTGAAGCCAGGGCCCATATCGGGACCATTATCGCGTAAAAAAAACCGCAGGTAGCGGGCCCCAGATATCCATCGGGTATATGCATATATCCTCTCTTTTCGCCTAGAATGTGTATATCATTGTAAACGCGAGCGAATCATTCACATTAGTATTGTTGCCGGCTATGGTTCTCTGATAACATAGGAGCGCCTTCACCTTTTCAGATGACCACCCTATTCCGGGAACCAGTAAAAGCGAACTTGAATCTGTATCGGGAGCAAGAGTTCCGTTTCTCTTTTGATCGCCCTGCCAGAGATAATTGGTCTCCAGCATCAGGCTGAATCCTTTCGGTAAAATATATTCTACTGCGTAATCCAGATTCACGTAATCAGCATAATTGATCTTAACACCATTGATCTTTGTTCGCATCGGAATGTTATAAATAAAGTCCGTGTGCAGGATGAAAGGCTTTATCTTCTTTGTCAGGATGACCCCGTAGCCCTGGTCATAAGAACCCGTTCCCGTTATATCGGTGCCGAGCTTCCCCGGGCTTCCCTTTTGGTATGTACCTGTTGGAAATCTCATCTGGGCGAGTGCCGTTATGCACGGCATCCACGGCTCCTGGGTCGTCTCTTCGACCAGGCAATATCGGGCATATGCATATGAATCTCCAAAACCCCCGTCATTCGCGTTAACGTTCGGCGCAAGTTCTTTATAATTCCAATAATAGAACCCTTCGAGATCTATCTCTAATTTGTCGGTTACACCATAATAGAGAATGAGATCGCCCACATACTGATAGGCCTTTTTGCCGTCTTTAAATGATTTATAAGACCCTTTATCATTAAATATACCGCGGGCGCGGTAATAGAAGAAGTACGGCTGGATAACTAATTCTTTGGCTTTTAAAAGGGGCGCGCTCTGTGTGTTTAAAGGGCCGGTGGAAGGAGGATTCCAAGCCTCCGCTTTCTCAATATCTGTGCTTTCTTTGGCGATTGCGCTGAAGATACATACCGTTATAATCACTATAGTAAAAAATAACGCTTTTCTAAACATCCTCCCCCATCCTTGGATGCGCTATAGTAACCGCTTGAGCGGAAAAATACTACTTGAAGTACTTATCGGTGGCGAGATCCCATTTACCCTGGGACTTGAGAATGAGATCACAAAGCTCACGGACACCTCCGTGGCCTCCGGCTCTCGATGTGACAAAGTGGGCGCACTGCCTCACTTCCTCTACTGCGTTGGGAACCGCGACAGCCAGCCCGACACGTTTCAAGACAGGTATATCTATCAGGTCGTCGCCTATAAAACAGACTTCTTCGGGTTTCACCTTGAATTTCTTTATAACATGATTAAAGGCTTTCAGCTTGACCGTATAGCCCTGGTAAGCTTTTGCCACCTTCATATCGCGCGCCCTTAATTTCACTATTCTCGATTTCTTCGCGGTGATTATCACGCTCTTTATGCCGGCCCTGAGTAAAAGCGTTATACCGAACCCGTCCTGCACATCAAAGAACTTAAGTTCATCGCCATATATCGAATAGATGATGTGGCCGTCCGTCATGACGCCGTCTATGTCCAGGATCAGAACCTTTATCTTCTTTACCCTATCCAGAAGATCCTGGCTAATCATACAAGCCCTGCCTTCAGTATATCCTGCACATCCAGAAGGCCTATGGGCCGCTTTTTATCATCGACCACAGGCAGCTCATCTATCCTTTTTGATCTCAGTATGTCAAAAGCTTCCGCGGCTAATCTCTCTTTAGTTATCACTGTCGGGTTCTTCGTCATAGCATACTTCACTTCGCATTCGATCAGCCTTGGGTTGGTCTCGAGATGCCTCCTCAGATCTCCATCGGTAAATATGCCGACAAGCCTGCCTCTGCGATCAACAACACTCGCGCTGCCAGCCCTCGACTTTGTTATTGTTAATAGCACTTGTTTTACTTTGGCATTTTCTTTTACAATAGGATTATCATGCCCTTTTCTCATAATATCCGCCACGGTAAGCAGCAGCCTCTTACCGAGGATTCCTCCCGGATGATAGAACGCGAAATCCTTCTCCTTGAATCCCTTCTTTTCTAAAAGCGCGACCGCGAGCGCATCACCCATAGCGAGCATCACCGTAGTAGATGTAGTCGGCGCGAGTCCCAGCGGGCACGCTTCTCTCTTCACCGAAGTGTTCATCGTGTAATCCGAAAAACGCGCGAGTGTAGACCGGGTATTACCCGTCATTGAAACCAGTTTTGCGCCTATCTTCTTCACGATCGGCAGGAACTTTATGATCTCTTCTGTCTCTCCGCTGTTCGAAAGCGCGAGTATCAGGTCTTTTTTAGTAACGCGGCCGAGATCGCCGTGCAGGGCTTCCGCCGGATGCAGATATAGCGACGGAGTACCGGTCGAAGAGAGCGTGGCCGATATCTTCTGGGCGATGAATCCGGGTTTACCCATACCGGTCACTATGATACGGCCTTCCACTTTATAGATGAGCTTTACGATCTTCTCAAAATTGGCGTCGATCCTCGGTATCAGGCCGGCTATCGCGTCCGCCTCTATCTTCAGGACTTTTTTGGCTATGGCTCTCGGCATTATCTGACGATCCTCTCTATCTTCACAAGCTTCACCAGCAATCCTTCAAGTTCGCTCATCTTCACCATATTAGGGCCGTCGCTAAGAGCGCTCTCCGGCTCCTCGTGAACCTCCATAAATACAGCGTCGGCGCCGCATGTGACCGAGGCCATGGCAAGATAGGGAATATATTTCCGATCGCCGCCGGATCTCTCGCCCATGCCCCCTGGCGACTGTACGGAGTGAGTGGCATCATATACCACAGGGTATCCCAATTCTTTCATTATCAACAGCGATCTGAAATCGCTCACAAGCGTATTATACCCAAAACTGACGCCGCGCTCCGTAAGCAGTATCTTCTTATTGCCCACAGACTCTATCTTCTTCACGACATGCTTCATATCCCACGGCGCGAGGAATTGTCCCTTCTTAATATTTATCACCTTACCTGTCCTTGCCGCATCCAGTATCAGGTCGGTTTGGCGGCAGAGAAAGGCCGGTATCTGAATGATATCGAGAACTTTCGCCGCCTCTTTTATCTCCTCTCCGGAATGAACGTCGGAGAGTACACTCAGGCCCAATTCTTCTTTTACTCTTTTAAGTATCTTGAGGCCCTTCTTGATTCCGGGACCTCTGTAAGATGTGATCGATGTCCGATTTGCCTTATCGTAACTTGCTTTGTAGATGAAGGGGATGCCGGCCTTTCTGGCTATCGCCTTCAAGGCCTTGGCATGTCTCAAGGCGCTTGCCTCCGACTCTATAACGCATGGCCCGGCTATAAGGACTAACGGATTGCCGGCGCCCATTCTGATGCTGCCTACAGTAACTTCTTTTGCCGTATTATTGAGTTTCATGCTCACGCAGCAAAGCCTCTTCTGCCCTCTTTAAATCTTCCGGCCTGTCCACCCCGACAGTATCGAACTTTGTCTCAACTACCTTTATCTTATATCCGTATTCAAGCGCTCTCAACTGCTCCAGCTTTTCAGCATTCTCTAAAGATGAGTGCGGCAGTGATTTAAAGGTAAATAAGAAATCCTTCGTGAAAGCGTAAACACCGATATGTTTATAATAGACGGGCCTCTTCTTCGGGTCCACCTCACTCGTCCTGTTATAAGGTATCGCGTATCTTGAGAAGTAGAGCGCATACCCGTTCTTATCCACTACCACCTTAACGACATTTGAATTGGTAAGCTCGGAGGCGTCGTCGATCTTCTTTATTATAGTCGCCATCTGAACGGTCTTCTCATCCTGAAGCGCCATCACGAGATTATCGATCATGATAGGCCTTATAAGCGGTTCATCACCCTGAATATTGACGATTATGTCGACATCCATCTCATTCACTACTTCGGCGAGGCGGTCCGTGCCCGAGGGCTGGCTCGGCGAAGTGTAAACTGCCTTGCCGCCGAAACCTTCGACGGCCTTGAGTATACGTTCATCGTCACATGCCACGATCAGATCATCCAGCGTCCTGGCCTTCTTCGCATTTTCCCAGACATGCTGGATAACCGGCTTTCCTAACAGGTTTGCTAACACCTTGCCTTCGAACCTTGTGGCGCCCCAACGCGCCGGGATGACTCCTATTGCCTTCACTTATAGACCTCCCTATCAAAACAGTTCTTTCCTGATCCTCTCAAGAAGCTCGTCCGGGGACACAACCGCTATGCCCACTTTTCCGACCACTATTCCGGCGGCGCAATTCGATATGTGCGCCGCAACGATCGGATCCGCGCCGGCGGCAAGCGACAGGGCATAGCTTGCGATGACCGTATCGCCGGCCCCCGAAACATCGAATACTTCCTGAGCAACCGTCGGTATCTGTTCCATCGGCTTATTCTTCTGGAATACCGCCATACCGTTCTCGCCCAGAGTTATAAGGACTATCCTGCATCCCAGCTTGGACAAGAGCTTTGCTCCCGCTTTCCTCAAAGTCGCATCGTCTTTTATTTCAAAACCGACAGCCTTCGAGGCCTCATGATTGTTGGGAGTGATAACACTGATACCCTTATAATATTTGAAATGTTCTTCCTTGGGATCCACGGCGATGATCTTCTTATTATGCCTGGCAAGCGGTATTATCTTTTTTAAGAGCGCCGGCGTGATAACGCCTTTGGCGTAATCTTCCACTATGACCGCATCTACATTCTTTATCATGCCTTTGATATGAGCCGACATCTTGTCTATCACGGTGTCTTTCAGCCTGTCCTTATTCTCTTTATCGATCCTAACGACCTGCTGATGGTGCGCGACGACCCTCGTCTTAAGTATGGTGGGCCTTGAATCGTCGGTAACGATACCTGCCGTCCTTATACCTTTTTGTTCAAGCTCTCCCTTTAATATAGCGCCGTTTTCATCATCGCCTACCACGCCTACGAGATGGACATCCGCACCAAGGCTCCTCAGGTTATTGGCGACATTCGACGCGCCCCCCGGCATAAAGCTCTCTTTCTTTACCCATACGACCGGAACGGGAGCCTCCGGAGATATTCTAGTCACCTCGCCCCAAATAAATTCGTCGAGCATCAGGTCGCCTATGACAAGTACGCTCGATTTTTTGAAATTAGCTATAGTTTTTTTGAAATCGCTGAAACTCTTCGTCCTCATATCATATCTTTTCTATTATAGAGCGGTACATTAACGGCACCATTATCTCGTGATGGCCTATTATATTATAACCCCTGCCGCCCTTCGAAGTCGGCCTGGATAATATATTCTGGTACGGCCTGTACTGTCTTATCATATCGAAATTAGCGGTAGTTAAAGTATCGACCTTATTGCCGAGATTACGCGCTACGGTGATGGCCTTCAGGAAGACCTCGGGCAGTATCACGGCCGATCCCAGATTTATAAGTACGCCTCCTTCGAGTTTGGAGACACTGTATATGAAATTTTTGAAATCGAGAAGCGAGCCCTCTCCGATCGCAGCGCCGTTCGCGGAATAATGCTGATGTATGATGTCGGTGCCTATGGCGACATGGGCGGTGACGGAAACGTCCAACTCATACGCGTTGGCCAGGATGCTCAGGTTCCTGTGCGGAAGCTTTGACTCCACTATCTTTTTGCCTACGGACTCGCCTATGCCCGTTCCTCCGGTGAACCCTGAATTTATAGCCCCGTTAATGAAATTTGCCGTCTCCTTCGCCATGCCGAAAGAGCCGTCGAGAATGCCTTCTCCGACATCTTCGCTCGTGCGTCCTATCAGAGCTATCTCCGTGTCGTGGATCACCCCTGCGCCGTTAAGCGCGACGGCTTTTACGACCCCTCGCTTCATCAGGTCGATGATGAGCGGTGAAAGGCCGCACTTTATCACATGCGCGCCCATCATGATGATCACCATCCTCTTTTTCTTGTATGCGGAGATTACGGCATCGACCAGCGCCTTAAGGTCCTGGACCGCAAGTATATTGGGTAGCGAATCGTAAAAATCTTTAAAACTTTCGCCCTTTTCGGCTCTTTTCGCAAAATCGCTTATAGAGACTTTACACTTGCGGGCATTAAGCGGGATGGTCCTGACCTTGCTAAGGTCTATCTTGTGCTTTGGCTTCTTCATAATAGGTCTTCCTCTCGAAATCTGCGTTATTCTAACATATGCGCGATAACGACGTCAAATGCTATCCACTACAGCGAAAATATCATCTATATATTACAGTCCGGCGTTTACTTTCGGGCAATGCTTCCGCTTGCCGCTCGCTCCAGCATCGCCCGAAAGTTCCGCCATCCGACGATAGCTGGAGAGATATTTTCGCCTCCGTTCCCTAAACGTTGAACCGGATGGTCAATATGTCACCATCCTCGACAATGTAGTCTTTGCCCTTAAGGTAAAACTTGCCGGTCTCCTTGACTTTCTCTTCAGATCCGAGGCTTATCAGATCGCCGTATTTTATCACCTCGGCCCTGATGAATCCCCTCTGAAGGTCCGTATGTATAACTCCGGCCGCCTCTGGGGCAGAGGAGCCCCTCTTCACGTTCCACTGACGCACCTCGTCCGGGCCTACGGTAAAGAAAGAGATCAGATTCAGCGTCCTCAGGCAGAGTTGCGTCATTACGTTGATTGCAGGCTCCGTTATACCGAGCGACTGCATGAACTCTCTTCTCTCCGCCTCGGACTCAAGCGCCATTATCTCCTCTTCGACCTTCGCCGACACCTGCATCACGTCTATCTTAATTTCTTTAAGCTCATTTATAAGCTCCGAGCGCAGTTTCGTATCCTTAAGCGCGTCTTCGGAAACATTCAGGACTATGAACATCTCTTTCAAGGATATAAACGGATAACTTGTTATAAACTTCTTGTCCTCAGGGCTCAATTCAAAGGTGCGCAGGGGCAGGCTCTTATCGAGATGTTCTTTCAGTTTTCCGAGGACCTCCCTCTCCTTCACAGCAGCCTCTTCCTTCGTCTGCTTTATAGTTTTGTCGAGCCTCTCCACTCTCTTCTCAATAAAGATAAGATCATGGAGAATAAGCTCGGCATTAACAAAATCTATATCACGCTTTGCGTCTATCGAACCTTCTACATGATATACGGAATCATCCTTGAAAGCCCTCACGACATGACAGATGGCATCCAGGTCGTTTATGTCCTTAAATACGTCGCCCTTGGCGATCGAATCTTTTTCGATTTTCGGGATCAGCTCTATATCGATCCTCGCGCGCACCCTTTTCTTCGGGCTATAGATCGAGCATAACCTGTCAAACCGGCCGTCCAGTATTTCCGCTACGCCTTTAATGGGCTTGAGCGATGCGATCTCGGCCTCCGTCGGCCTATGGGCAGTGAGCAGCTCAAACAATGTCTTCTTACCAACCTGTGGAAGCCCTATCATCCCTATCTTCATATCACCACCTTATCCCCTTCGTCAGTTCAATAAATGCGGACACTACTATGTAAAGAAATAAAAGCCATAATGAAATTCTAACTATTTTCTTAACCATAAATATTTCGCCCGAGGTCTTGTAGAAACCAAAATCTTGTGGCATACTTTAAGTAGAAATACTGGAGGAGATGGCACGATAGCGAAAGCAATCCAGGCCTATCACCTACAAAAAGACCTTCGAAGTTAGAAGGTCTCTTTTGTTTCTACTTGCTTTTTTCCGCTTCCTAAAATCTTTTCCGCGGCGGCAAGCACTTCTTCCGGCGTTATCGAATCAAGGCATTTGAAGGCTGACTTGCAATTATGCGCATAACAGATTTCACACCCTGCGCTCTTATGCAGCACCGCATCATGCTTACCGATGGGCCCCCACCTCTTGGGAGAAAGTCCGCGGTCACCCCTGCCAAATATCGCGATAACGCTTACGCCTACGGCGCATCCTATATGAACTGGCCCTGAGTCATTAGAAATAAAGAGCCTGGCACGCCTCAAGAGGCTCGCAACGTCACCAATGCCGGTCTTACCGGATAGGTTGACACAGCCAGTAGTGATAAGCGAGGCAAGCTTGTCGCCGAGAACCTTATCGGCCGATCCCGATATTACGACTATCCTGGCGCCGTATTTCTCCGTCAGGCGGTTGGAGACTTTAGCGAATTTTTCTACGTTCCAGCATTTCGACGCGCAGCTTGCGCCCGGGTTGACCGCTACAATAATATCGGAATCTTTAATATTATTCTCCTTAAGCATGGCCTCTATCTTTCGCTCAGAGACGCTATTGATCGGCATGCAGAGCTCCCTCGCCGAAGGCTTTATGCCTATATATTTGAGAATATCCAGTGAATAATCTATCTCATGTTTCATGCCAAACTGTTTTGTGTGCGGGATCCTCTTTGTGAGAAGGAATCCGGCCTTCTTATCGTAGCCTATGCGCTCCGGTATGCCCGCGAACATGAGCGCCATATGAGTCCTGGCAGTCGGATGCAATATTATGGCGATGTCAAACTTCTTTTTCTTTAATTCCCGCACAAACTTATAATTACCTACGACTCCTTTATGACCGCGACCCTTATCATAAATTATGACCTCATCGAGATATGGATTCCCTTCGACTATCTCGCGCGCGTAAGGCAGGACCATCATCGCTATATAGCTATCGGGATGGGCATCTCTCAACGCCTTTATAACAGGCGTTGAAAGCGCCACATCGCCTATCCTGTCAAGCCTGACTATCAATATCTTCTTACTCATATCCCTCAACGATCATCTTTGCCGATTCAAACACGTCTCCGGGCATTATCAGCGACATACACTCGTAATTGGATTTGCACACGGCATCTTCGCACGGCGAACAGAACAGCTTCTTATTGATAACCACGTCAAACTCCCCTATGGGCCCATATTTTTTGGGGTCGGTCGGACCGAATATCGCCAGCACCCTGGCGCCTATAGCGCATCCGAGATGAAGCGGCGCGCTGTCATTGGTTATCAGTAATCTTGAGCGTTTTAATAGATCACCAAGCTGCCTTATATTGGTTTTATTCGTAAAATTGTGCGGCTTATGTTTCATCTTTTTTACTACGCCGGACACGATCATCTCGTCTTCTTTGGAACCGATAAAGACGATATCCGCCTTGCATTCATCGGCAAGCCTGTCGGCAACAGTCGCGAAGCCTTCCTGCGTCCAGCGCTTCAGGTGGCTCTTTGCGCCGGGGGATATAACTATGAACTTCTCCCGCACCCCTGATGCCTTAAGAAGGCCCGACACATATGCTTCGTCCTCCTGCATAATATGTATATATGTCCGCCTTTCATGGCTTTTTATACCGAGAGACTTCAGCCTATGCAGATGCCTGTCTACACTATGAACAATGTGTGGAGGAAAATGCTGTATCGTTGCCGTCCTGTATTTCGGACCTATCAAAAGGCCAAAGACGGTGTTTCTGAGATCCACGACAAGGTCATAACTCAATTTCTTCAATTTCAATTGGAGTCTTCTCTTCCCCGCGATCGGCATATGTTTATCATATATGATAACCTTGAATATATTCCGATCTTTTTCAAAGACCTCCCTGCCGACAGGCCCGACCAGAACGTCTATCCTTGAATCGGGAAACTCGAGCCGCAAAGACGCGATGACGGGAGTCGTGAGGATTATATCCCCCAGGTTGCTTAAGGTGATTACAAGTATGCGTTTTACTTCGGCCTTATCTATTATCATATCTTCGCCAGTGCCTCATTCGCTTCGCTAAGAACATCTTCAACCTTTATAGCCGACATGCAGGCGTTATCCGTGCATCTGATATCGTAACACGGCACTTCACAGGATTCATTTCTGGATATGACCCGATAACTGCCTTTACCATACGGGCCCGTAAGACGCGCGGATGTCGGGCCGAATAACGCGATCGTCTTCGCGCCGACCGCGACTGCCATATGCATAGGGCCTGTGTCATTGGCCACCACGAGGTCCGCGCGCTCCAAGAGCGCTCCGAGCTGCTTCAGGTTGGTCTTGCCCGCCGTAATCACCGGGTTGCACGCCATCACACTCTTTATCTCTTCAGCGAGCTTTAAATCCTTCTCTGAGGCGGAAAGCACGATCTTCGCCCCGAATTTTTCCGCCAACTCATCGCCCAGCCGCGCGAAATTCTCGACCGGCCATCTCTTGGGGGGCCAGTTTCCCGCAGGGCAGAGAACAACAACTATATCTTTATCGGTCACACCGTATTGACTCATCAATTCTTTAATGTACTTCCTGTCCGGATCCTGAACGAAGAACTCATATGAAGAATCTTTGACGTCGATGCCGCAGGCGCGCGCGATGTTCAGGAAATATTCGACTTTGTGCAGTTCCTCGGACGGCTCTTCAACCAGATGCGTGATAATACCGCCTCTATTCTTGGTCGGATAACCTACTCTCTCTTTTATTCCGGCCAGATATGTGAGCAGGGCTTTCGTGAATGAACGATGGAGCAGGAATGCCGTATCGAACCTCTTCTCTTTCAATTCTTTTATAATTGCCCACTTACCGAAAAGGCTCTTATGGGCGCCCTCCTCGTCGTATACTATTATCTCATTAAGCCTGGGATTGGATTCCAGTATCTCCTTGCATCTCGGATGCAACAGGCATGCGATATAAGCGTCCGGGTTCGCCTCGCGCACGGCTCTTATAAACGGTGTCGAGAATAACACGTCGCCGACCCAGTTGACATTTACTATCAGTATCCGCTTACTCAATTGTCTCTGCGCTCCTTCACCCATGTATAATATCCGCTCGCCTCTAACCAGAACACAAATAGGTTATCAGAGGTACGGGATACTTTTATGCGCTTTATGGAATATATGTCATCAATAGGTGAAAACCGCCCTGGATTGGTCGCAACAGCGCATGTATAACCGGCCAGGCCTGCCTCTCTCTCCACCCTTTGGTTATGCGCCCCGATAGGATAGCACAACACATTTACCGGTTTACCGATCTTCTCTTCAAGCATCGCCTTCGAGAGCGACAGCTCGGACTTGAGCTGTTTCGTCCCCAGATCCGTAAGCCACTTATGCGATAGCGTGTGGCTTCCTATTGTGATAACCCCTGAATCGGACATCTCTTTAATATCCTTCCAGCTGAGCCAACCCGGCTGGCCTATCTTTTCGACTATGACAAATATCGTTGCCGGAATATCATATTTCTTCAATACGGGATACGCGAACTGGTAATTATTATAAAAACCGTCGTCGAGCGTTATGACTACCGTCTTCGGCGGAATTTTATCTTTATTTTTAATATACGAGACGAGCTTTTCGAGCGTCACGACATTATATTTATTTTCATGCAGGAACTTCATCTGTTTTTCGAAGCTCTCGGGACTGACCGACAGCTTGGTCACTTTATCATTATAATCTATTGCGTGATACATGAGCACCGGCACAACATACGCCGTCTTCATGAACACGAATGCGGCTGAGCCTATTATCAGGAAGACGGCTGAAACTGCTATTATACGAAATTTCTTCATCTCTTTACCGTTTCCTTATATAATTTCGAAACTTTATCGGCCATGGAATCGAGCGTAAATTTGCTCCGGACAAGCGCAAGGGCTTCCTCACCCAGCTTTTTGCGTAAAACGTCATCCTTCAAAAGACGTATCACGGCGCTGGCTATACCGGATGAGTCTCCGACGTCAACGAGGAGGCCGTCAAAACCGTCTGTAATTATATCCTCTATTCCGCCGGTTCGAGACGCGATACACGCCCTCCCCGAGGCCATCGCTTCGAGAAGCGCTATGCCAAGGCCCTCTTTTATTGACGGAAATACAAAGAGATCCATTATCGACAAATACTTATATGTGCCTGTGCAGGATTCTATGAATTTAACGGAGCCGTCGATCCCCAGAGACCCAGCCAGGGCTTTCAGAACCGCCTCTTCAGGGCCATTGCCGATTATCAGGGCTTGCGCATCGGGCCTCTCAGCAATGATATCCTTCATCGCCATAATGAAAAACCTCTGCCCCTTAACGGAGGATAACCTGCCAATAGTCCCGATCACCGGGCCCTCCCTTAAGCCTGCGGCCCTCTTCACCATATCAATTTCACCCTGTGAAAGACGCGGCGAAAATCGTCCTTCGTCGACACCGCTGTAGATTAAAGCGATCCTTGATTCAGCGACACCCAGGTCATCTTTCAAGTGTTTCCTTACAGCATCGCTTATCGCGATAACCTTGAGGCCCCATGTATCCAGAAAGCCTCTAGCCCTTTTCTTAAAATATCCGTGGCATGTTGTGATATACGGCACACCCGTAATCATCGACGCTAAGCTCGCGGCAACCTGCGAAACGCGTGTATGCGCATGTATTATGTCTATCTTTTCATCCCTGACTATTCCAGCGATCTTAAAACCCGACAGTATCGTCTTTGGGCCGAATTCAAATTTTGTCCTTATTCCAAGACGGTGATGCGGTATACGGCATTCAGCCAGGCCGCTCTCAAGATCTCCACCGGATGAGGCAACTATCACTTCGATCCCCTTGGCCTCAAGGGCCCTGGACAAAGCCAGTATGTACCCGGATATGCCGCCTATATTGAAGTGCGTTGTCACCTGCAGTACCTTCACTTCGCGTCCCCTTCTTTTTGCCGCGGCAAAAAAACCTTTACGGCTTCGAGAACATCATCCACCGTTATCTTGCGCATGCAGATGACTTTCTTGCGGCATTCGGATTTATAACACGGACTGCATCTCACTTCTCTGGCTTTGCAGAGTACAACGCAGTTCCCAGAAGGCGCGACGTGGCGCGCGGGGTCCGTCGGGCCGAATAACGCTACGAAAGGAGTGCCCATAGCTGACGCTATGTGCATCGGAGCCGAATCAGGGGTCAGAAAGACCTTAAAGCACTTTATAAGCGCCGCAAGCTCCATGACAGTCGTCTTGCCTGCCGATATAATGGGTTTCGACCTAGCGGAGCTTGCTATAGCTTCGGCGTACTCAACATCCTCATCGGTTCCCGTAAGGATAACGCGCACATTATATTCTTTTGCCAAGCGATCGCATAACTCTACTATATGGCCGGAGGGCCAATTTTTACTCACCCAACGGGTAGAAGCCCTGACATTTATACCGATGAGATTCTGACCCTGTCTCACCCAATTATCTTCCAGAAATTTCTTCGCCCAGGCCTTATCGCGCTCCGAAGGCCATAAAGCTAACTGCTTATCAGCGGGTTTCACCCCAGCCATCCTAAGCGCCCTGAACTGGTGCTCTATTGGATCGAGATGTGGAGCATCATTCTTTATCTTTCTATTTAAAAGGAACGAGAGCTTCCCATTGTCATAACCATATCTTAGACCCGCCAGGCTCAGATACGCCAGTATATGGCTCTTGCGATTATTCTGAAGATCTATCACTATCTCGAAACACTCTTTCCGGACCTCTCTAGCCAGCCACCACAATCCTTTAATTCCTTTGTGCCTCTCTTTAAAATCGCAGACTATACGGTCATTTATATACGGGCATCCGTCAAGAACCTCTCTGGATGACAGGGCGGTCAGAACCTTGATCCTGGCGTTCGGATATTTCGCCCGTATTGCCCGCAGGGACGGTATACTCAATATAACATCGCCTATGGCGCTCATCTTTATAATGAGAATGTTTTGCGTCTTTATCGCTTCCTCATATACGGCCAAAGTCCTCTGCATCATCTTATCGGAATTAAAATCTTCCTCCACTCGCTTCCTGGCCTTTATAACCATGCGCCTGGCCAGCTCGTTATCTCTGTAGAGTTTCAGGATCTTATCCGCCATATCGCGGGGATTCTGAGGTTCGCATAGTAATCCGGTCTCTTCATTCTCAACGATATCGACGACGCCTCCCACATTAGTCGCTACCACAGGCACCCCTATCGCCTGAGCCTCTATTATCACGCGGCCAAACGCCTCCGGCGTAACCGTGGCGGAGAGGAGCATATCCAGTCCGCTCATGACCTTAGGCACATCCTGGCGGGCGCCGGTAAGCTCTATCGTCTTCGATAGCCCAAGCTGCCTTATAAGCAGTTCTATATCCTCCCTGTATTTGTCCTTAGGCGCGGACCCTACTATCAGGACCTTAAGACCCGGTATCTGACCCCTTATAAGCGATATGGCCTTTATGAAGTCCGAGTGCCCTTTAAGAGGTGTTATGCGCGATACAATGCCTATCACAAATTCGTTCGCTCCGGCGGGCTTCTCCTGCCTTAAAGTGAATTGGCTCAAGTCCACGCCGCGGGGTATCAGTTTTATTCTGTCATACGGCACGTTGAATGGACCGGCCATATGTTTCGCCATTATGTTGGAAGCGACGATGACGAACTTACCCCACCCCATAGACTCGCTCATTAGATGCTTTGTATAATATCCGTGAGCGGTCGTTATCAATACCCGGTTCGTTCTCTTGCATGCGAAATACGCTATTAAGGCCGGAACTCTCGAACGCGCGTGAACTATGTCGATATCCTCCCTGCGTATTATGTCGGAAAGCTCATTGACCATTCGGATGATGTTAAAGAGCGACTTCTTGCCCACAGGAAGCATATAGTGGCGCGAGCCGATCGCCTCCAGCTCTTTTACAAGGCGGCCGCCGCCTGAAACGACGATCGCCTTATGACCGTTCTTCACGAGATACCGCGCCAGATCGATCGTCCCCGTCTCAACCCCTCCTATATCGAGTGTCGGTAATATCTGCAGTATATTCATAAGTTTGTTTTCAAATTATTTCTTCGTGGATTGAAAAATTTACAGCAATTTTTTGACCGCCTCAATAGTCCTGTCGCGGTCATCGACTTTCTTGATGGCGCGCACGGTCCTCCAGACCTTATCGAGCCTCGTCCCGAGATCCGCGGGATGCGCGCAGTTAACATAACCCTCGCGTTCCAGCGAATCCAGGACACGTTCATACTTTGTGATACGCTTATTATTCTTTTCGAGATCGAAGACGACGACCTTCTTGCCGGAATGTATCGCCTCTGAAACCATAGAGACCGACTCGCCGGAGACTGTCACTATATCCGAAAGGTCTAGTATACCCGCTACGGCTCCTTCCATATTCTTCTCATTCGCGATCACGATGAGCTTACAAAACCTGTATTTGCTTAACCTCTCCTTTATGAGCGTTTCCACTTCTTTCGGCGTGCGCCGTGATGTCGTAAGCAGAAGGTCCGCGTCATAGGCTTTGCAGAATTCGATAAGCCCCGAGATCGCTTTATTTGCCATATCTTTAGTCATCGTGAATTCAGGATTGCTGCCGCCAATCAGGGCTCCCAGCACAATGTTCTTTTCAATATTCACCTGATCCTTAAGCCGCGCGCCGTATTCACGCATACTGTCACGGTCTATCAGGTTCGGGGCAAGCGTTGTCGTCACGACATTTTTCTTTAAGGGCGGCTTATCGTGTTTCGGAATGATCGCAAGGCTGAATTGCCTTAAATTTATAATGCTGGGCTTCATTATTGTGATATTTTCCGCGTTATTCTCCTTCGCCATAAAGACATTTACGGGGGCCGTCACGGAACCGCAGGAGACGACATATTCTGAATATGTCCTCATCAGTGTATCGTACGACCCTTTCTCCAGACAGGCCTTCATACACTTCATCAGGCCATGGCATCTCCAGGTAGCGAATTTAGCGGCCGCGGTAAGCACTGCCCTGGTAAACTTACTCTTATATTTAACATCGACGGTTACGATCCTTGTGTCCGCCTCTTTGTAGCCCTGGGTGATCCTGACCTTCTGTATCTGGCGCGCTATCGCAAGCGATTGGTTGAGATGGCCCGCTTTGCCATCGCTCAGGACCAGTACAGTCCTGACGGGCGTGGACTTCCATCTCTTATGAAGCCACAACCATTGATCGGGATATTCTCTCACATATCTTTCGAGCAGCTTCATATACTTCTGAAGATTCTCTTTTACCGCATCCGGCGACTGCGTATTTCTGAAATCGATATATTCTTCGAGATAAAGTTTATGGTACGGCCCCTTAGTGCGCACTATGAACGCGGGCAGTACCATGGAATCTGTGCGCCTCGCTATCTCCATCGATCCCGAATGAGATGATGTGGGGCGGCCAAAGAAGTCCACCAGCGTACCGTTCCTGCCGGCATCCTGATCGGCGAGTATCCCCACGATCTTCTTTTCTCTGAGCATCGTTATGAGGTTCTTTACATCCATCCCTTTCCTTATCACCTTACAGCCATTCGACTCCCTTAAACGGTTCAGCAGTTCGTTTAAACGTTTCATCTTCTGCTCGCGCACAAGGACCGCGATGGGAAATCCGACAGCGGAACTCACCAGGCTGGAGAGTTCCCAGTCGCCAAAATGCGCAGTGAGCAGGATCGTGCCTCTCCCCGACTGCGCGGCATTTTGTATGCGTTCGATGTTGACGATATCGATATATTTGTCGACATACTTTTTATTTATTTTGGTAAGGTTCAACACTTCCATGAAAGTCTGAACCATATTCTGATACACACGCTTGGTTATAGCGCGAAGCTCCCGGGGAGATTTCTCATGCGCGAACGCCGCTTTCAAATTCGCGTAAGCTATCAATCTTCTCTTCTTATTGACCCAGAAGGCAACTATTCCTAAGCGGCGCCCGAGCCATAAGGCAAAACTCACGGGCAAGACACTGAAAATTACGTTTAAGGCCCTAACTAATACGTACGCTGCGAAGTCTATCAATTAATTGCTCCCTGCCGCTAGTTATATCCATACGGATAGCAAGCGTCATCATTGTGTATTTTCCGAACGAGTAGCTCATACGCGCGAACTTCACCGCGTCCTTCTCGGTCGTTATCAGGAAATCGGGCGTCTTCACGCCGCACATTTTTATAATCTGCTCTATATCTTTTTCTTTAAAATTGTAATGATCGCCGAATATCATATGGTCAAGGACCACCGCTCCGAGGTCCTTCACCGTCTCTTCAAAATACGCGGGGTCGCCTATGCCGGACACTAAGGCCACCCTCTTGCCGGATACGAATGATAATCCGCGATCCTTCCGAGCCTTCGGATCATATATATGCGAGGGCCTGTGAGAGGCCTCCAGAAAAATAATATCCCCGTTTATCTTCTTTATCTCGTCTTTGAGGATATCCAGACCGGCGGCCTTCTTATTTACCTTGGTAAATACTACCACCTGTGCCCTCTTTAAAGCGTTCTTGGGTTCCCTAAGAACTCCGCGCGGGAAGAGACGATTATTCCCGAATGGGTTCCTTGAATCGACCAGCACGATATCGAGGTCCTGCTTGATCTCCCAGTGCTGAAAACCGTCATCCAGGACGGCAAACTGGCTGCCGTAGAGCCTTATCGCTTTATGCGCCGATTTAACGCGATCCTCTCCTACAAGTATCGGCGTATCGGGCAGGTTTTTCTTGAGAAGCGCCTGCTCATCCCAGCCATAACCGCGGATCAGAACGGCCGCCGAGGAACGCAACTCATCTTCCAACAGCCCTGCGAGGGCTATCGTAAAAGGCGTCTTACCGGTGCCGCCGAGCGTAAGGTTGCCGACGCTGACTACCTTAAGGGAGACCCTGTGCGCCTTAAATATTTTTAACCCGTATAATATCTTTCTACAGAAGATAGCAATTCCATAAATAATAGACAACAGGTATAGCGCCGCTTTAAAGGGCACCCATACCACGCCGCGCCTTTTGTCCGTCATCAATGAATATATAAACTTAACCATTCACAAGCTCTTTAACGGCTTCGAGGTTCCGCGAGGCCGCGCCGCGGTTTTCGTATATTGTGTTCCTGGCATTATTGCCGAGAGCCGTCCTCGCATCTTTGTTCTTCAAAAGATAATCGGCTTTCATAAGCAACTCTTTCCGGTCCTTAACCTGGATGGCGCCTTTATTCTTCAGCAGAGCGGATGCGATGGCCTTAAAGTTAAACATATAAGGGCCGAATATCACCGGTTTCCCGAAAAGCGCCGGCTCTATAGGGTTCTGCCCTCCGTGAGAAATAAGGCTTCCTCCGATAAAAACGATCTCGGCCATGGAATAGGCGTCATTCAGATGGCCGATCGCGTCAATAACATAAACGCGAGGCGTAGAACTACCCTGCTTCTTCGTCATTCTCACCACGTCCAGGCCGGAGCGTTTTACGATATTCTCAACCTCAGTCGCCCTTTCGATATGGCGGGGGGCTATCACAAGTTTTAGCTTCGGGAAGTCTTTTATGAGCTCCCTGTATACCGATACCACCGTCTCCTCCTCGCCGCCGTGAGTCGAACCCGCGACGAAGACCTCGTCACCGTCTTTCAGGGCGAATAATTCTTTAATATCCGCGTCGTGAGCGCTATTCAACATAATATCCGCGTCGAATTTCATATTGCCGGTGACCTTAACTCTATCGGGCGCGGCGCCCAGGCATCTTATCCTTTCGGCATCGATATCCGACTGCATACAGAATGAGTTTATCCTATCGAGCGTATCGGATAAAAATATTCTTACAAGTTTATACTTTCCAAAAGAGCGGTCCGAAATCCTGCCGTTGATCAAAATCGCCGGCACATGTTTATAATGCAGTTCCTTCAATACATTCGGCCATATCTCGGTCTCTATCATTATATAGAGTTTTGGATGTATCCTATTTACGACTCTCTTTACTATGAACGAGTAATCGAGCGGAAAATAGATTATAACGGCATCGCCTGAGAAAAGTTTCTTCGCAAGATCATTGCCGGTCCTTGTTATCGTGGACAAGACTATCGATTTTGCGGGAAATTCCTTTTTAAGCGCCGGAATAAAACTCTTGCAGAGCGCGACCTCTCCCACGCTCACCGCCTGTATCCATACAACATCTTTCGCGCGCCAGAGAGCTTCCTTCTGGACATCACTGTAGACACCGAACCGCTCGAGGAAATCTTTATGCAGCTTCCCCTTAAATATCAAAGTCGGTATATAAAACACCGCGAATATGAAAAACGCTATATCGTATAACATGCCCTCTTTCGTTAGGTTTTTACTGGCCCCCGCCTGCCTAGACCTGATTACAGGTCACTGCTCCAATCTCACTCTCTACTTACTCCGCCAGGAGATTTTTCGGCTCACTCGAATAGTAGAGCCTTCGGGCGATACTTTCGCTGCTACTCAGCTATCCCTCGCGGGGTGGTGCTAAGCAGGGCGTCGAAAGTCGCGAGCGGGCACGGATTTTTGGCCCGGGTATTCTTGTATGCCAAAAAGAGCGAGCGATCTTTCCGAGCAAAATTTCCTCGCAGGGGAAATTTTGCGTCCCTGCGAAGTACCACCACGCGAGGGATGCTCGTAAAGAGCGAAAGCAAGTGCCCGAAGGCTCTAGACTTACGCTTGAGCCGAAAAATCTACGCCCGTGGGTGGGCTTTATCGTATACCGACTTAAGCCGCTCCATCGTAACATGCGTATATATCTGCGTCGTCGACAGGTTCATGTGGCCCAGAAGCTCCTGAACGCTCCTCAGGTCCGCGCCGCGATCTAAGAGATGGGTCGCAAAGGAATGCCTGAGCGAATGCGGCGATATTTTTTCGGATATGCTGCACGTCTTAATATGTTTATCCAATACCCGCCTGACGCTTCGATCCGTGAGGCGGCCGCCGGATTTATTCAAGAATACGGCATCCTTGTCATTAACCTTCTCATCGGCCTTCTTATCGACATACTTTCTTATAGCAGCCAATGCCGGTTCCCCTATGGGTACAACCCGCTCCTTATGGCCCTTACCGAGCACCTTTATGACTCCGCTTATAAAATCTATATCGCTGAGATCAAGACCCACCAGCTCGCTGACGCGGATTCCGGTCGAATATAATGTCTCCAATAACGCCCGGTCTCTTAAGCCCGCAAGATCCTTATCCGTAGGCGCAGAAAGAAGCCTATCTATCTTTGCTGTGTCCAGAAATACCGGCAATTTCTTGTCAAGCTTTGGTGTCAGGACGGCGGTTATAGGGTTCTTTTTTATATGCCCTTCACGGAAGAGAAACCTGAAAAAGCTTCTCAAGGAAGCGAGTTTTCTGGCGACGGTCCTCTTTGAATAATTCTTCGCTCGAAGTTCCGCCAGATAACGGCGCAAGGCCAGATGGTCCACCGTTTCGATCTCTTTATCGCCGAGAAAGGCCTTAAAGACATTCAGGTCGATAGTATAGTTTATAATAGTATGCTCCGAGGCATTCTTTTCGACCTTCAGATAATTCATGAACTTATCTATATACCTCTGCATCTATTCCAGCACCTTGTCTTCGGCCTTTTCCTCAGTATCCTGAGGAAGCTTTTTACTGATATAATTGCATTTCGGATAACTGGAACAGCCGAAGAAACTGCCGCGTCTCGACTTGCGGGCGACCAGCTCGCCGCCGCAGCCGGTGGGGCATTTGACGCCGGTCGTTATGGATTTGGCGTTCTTGCATGTCGGGTAATCCGAACAGCTGAGGAACTTGCCGTTACGGCCCCACTTTATAACCATCGGCTTGCCGCACAGGGCGCAGATTTCGTCCGTAGCGATGACTTCTCTTTTCACATCTTTCATCTGGATCTTCGCCTGCTCCACGGAATGAATGAATGGTGAGTAGAAACCTTTAAGCACCATCACCCAGTCGGTCTCGCCTTCCTCGATACCGTCAAGCTCATCCTCGAGCTTCGCGGTGAACTCTACGTCCAGGATCTTCGGGAAATGTTCCATCAGAAGTTTCGTGACGATGCCTCCCAGCTCCGTCGGACGGAAATAGCCGGCTTCCCTTGTAACGTAATCACGCGTGGTGATCGTATGTATGATCGGCGCATATGTAGATGGACGGCCTATTCCAAGCTCTTCCAGTACCTTTATAAGCGATGCGTCGGAATATCTTGGAGGCGGTTTTGTGAAGTGCTGGCTTGGGACGAGCTCCAATAGATCAAGCGGATCGTTAATTGAAAGATCGGGCAGCTTTGCCCTGGCCTCCTCATCGGATTCATCCTTCTCTTTTTCAACTTCATACACAGCTGTATAACCGTCGAAGACGCTCCTGGTCGAGGAGGCCCTGAAGAGATAGTCCCCTGCTTTAATTTCCACGGAAATCTGCGAATATACCGCCGGAGTCATCTGGCTGGCCACGAAACGGTTCCAGATAAGCGTATAGAGTTTCAACTGATCCGGGGTCAGGCAATCTTTTACCGCATTAGGCTCCCTGAGAGGCAGCGTCGGCCTTATGGATTCGTGCGCCTCCTGAGCGGATTTCCTCGACTTATAGACATTGGGGGTTTCCGGATAATATTTTTTGCCGAATTTTTCAAGTATGTACTTCTTCGCGTCGGTTTGCGCGTCTTTTGAGATCTTCACCGAATCGGTTCTCATATATGTAATGAGCCCGACGCTCCCCTCCCCATTCAGGTCGACGCCTTCGTACAGGCCCTGGGCTATGCTCATTGTCCGCGCACCTGAGAACCTCAGTTTATTGAAGGCTTCCTGCTGAAGCTTCGATGTGGTAAATGGCGGATAAGGACTCTTTCTCTTACTGGACTCTTTTATATCGCCGACTACAAATGCGGAACGTTTAAGTTCGGCCGTGATCCTGTCGGCTTCGTCTTTAGCCACTACGTCTATCTTCTTATCTTTGTATTTATCCAGTTTTGCGGTGAATTTATCTTTAGGCTCGTCTCCTTTACGCTTGAGATCGGCCAGCACATCCCAGTACTCTTTGGGATTGAACTTATTTATCTCATTCTCTCTTTCGACTATCAGGCGGACCGCGACCGACTGCACCCTTCCCGCGGATAATCCTCTCGACACCTTCTTCCATAGGAGCGGACTTAAGGTATAGCCGACTATCCTGTCCAGGATACGGCGGGCCTGCTGGGCGTTGACAAGATGCATATCGATATCTCTCGGATGCTTAAAGGCGTTCGTGACAGCCTCTTTAGTGATCTCGTCGAATTCGACGCGGTAGAACTTCCTGTCCTTCTCCTGGAGGGCGGTCTGCAGATGCCAGCTTATGGCCTCGCCCTCCCTGTCAGGATCGGCCGCCAGATATATCGCGGCTTTGCCCTTCGCTTCCTTTTTAAGCGCTGTCAGGTTCTTCTTCCTGTCCTTCATCACGATATATTCGGGCTTGAAGTCGTCCTCGACATCCACGCCAAGCTTCGATTTCGGCAGATCGATTATATGCCCCATACTGGCTGTTACGACATACTTATCTCCGAGGAACTTATTGATAGTCTTGGCTTTTGCCGGAGACTCGACTATTACTAATGATTTTGACATTAATTTTCCTTTCTAACGTACTGCTTGCCTGGAACTTCCAGTATAAGTTTCTTTAATTGTAAACTTAATAATGCCTTCGACGCGTTCGCCGGGTCGATGCCTGAGCTAGCAACAATATCGTCTATATACATCGGCTCGTCCGACATAGCCTTATATACCTTTCGTTCATTGCCGGTAAGTGAATTGTAAAGATACGCCTTTGTCATCTTCTCTATCCTGTCGCCTATGCCGTCTTTTTCTCCGGGCTCAAGAGGTTTTATCTCGTGAAGCCGTAATTCCTCCAGAATATCGTCAACCGACTGAACCAGCCGCGCCCCGTCTTTTATCAGAGAGTTAGTGCCTGAACTCGTACTGGACGATATCTTGCCGGGAAGCGCGAAGACTTCGCGCCCCTGTTCTGCCGCAAGGCTTGCCGTTATCAGGGCACCTGAGTCCTTCGCCGCTTCGATAACCACGACGCCGAGCGATAGGCCGCTTATGATACGGTTACGCTGCGGAAAATTATATGCCAGCGGCTCCATATCATTTTCGAATTCGGTAAGGACAGCGCCTTGTTTCACAATCTCTTCATAAAGCTTTTTGTTTTGGGACGGATAAATATGCCCGTGGCCGCTTCCCATAACAGCGATGGTCCTGCCTTTAGCCTTCAACGCACCTCTGTGCGCCGCGGTATCTATGCCGCGCGCCATGCCGCTCACAACCGTTACACCTCTCGACGCAAGCTCATATCCAAGCTTCTCGCTCATCTCGAGGCCGTATAACGATGCCCTGCGCGACCCCACCAGAGCCACCGCCACCTCGTCCGTCTCCAGCAGGCTGCCGTTTACATAGAGCTGCTTCGGCGGTTTGTGTATATTCCTCAATAGCTTCGGATACTCAGCATCGTCTATCGTTATTTTTCTTATTGCCATAACCTTCTCTTACTCACTTCCTCTTAAAGATCAGCCCGAATACTGTCCAACTTGCCGCGAAAAAAGCAAGCGTCGCGGCGACTGCATTCAGTATAGTTATCTTCGTATCTATAGACGACTTCTCTTTGCGAAAGATATCGAGGAGATATTCGTCATCAGAGTTATTAAAGAGCCCTGTCGACTTAGCCTGCTTGATAAGAATAGCCTTTGCTTTTCCCTGGATCGAATGCGATTTCGACATAAGTGGCACGCCTATCAGGACATAATTGATCAATATGACGATAAGAAGCGTCGCGCCTATCCATAATCTCGCTTTAGGATTCATCCTTTGGCCCCTCTCTCCGTTTCAATCTCGCCTCCGCTATCTCCGCTATCTTATCGATGACCTGTCTCACTGTAAATTTGCCGGTATCTATCGTATGATCGGCTTTCGCGTAATACGGCGAACGCCTGGCAAGCAGATCCCGTATCTTCCTCTTCGGGTCTTCGACGTTAAGGAGCGGGCGGTGTTTGTATTTCTTGGTCCTCTCCATGATCACATCCGCGTCCGCCGTAAGGCATACGATAACGCCGTTCGACTTCATATATGCCACATTCTCGTCCCGCATCACGGCGCCGCCGCCGGTATCGATCACGAGGTTGTCCATGCACACGGCATCTCTTATGACAGCGCTCTCGACATCGCGGAAATAGTCCTCTCCGCTCTTCGTAAATATCTCGTTTATGGTGCGGCGTTCCTTCTTTTCAATAAGATCGTCGATCGAGACGTACTTCATGCCGAGCCTGTGCGAAAGCTCTATCGCGATCGTCGTCTTACCCGTTCCCATGAACCCGACCAGCACTATATTCATAGTTAGAACTTTTTGACCTGTTCGAGATAGCCGTTGTAATTCCTCTTCATCTCACGCAGCGAGTCGCCGCCGAACTTCTCTATCATCGCGTTAGCGAGCTCTATCGCGACCATCGCTTCTCCGACCACGCCCGCCGCGGGAACCGCACATACATCCGACCGCTGGACACTCGCCTTCACCGGACTCTTAGTCTTTATATTAACGCTCTCAAGAGGCGTCGAAAGTGTCGCTATCGGTTTCATGACGGCCCTAACCACGATAGCCTCGCCTGTCGTCATGCCGCCCTCTATGCCGCCGGCGTTATTAGTCGTCCTGAAGAAACCCCTTCTTTTGTCGTAGAATATCTCGTCATGTATCAGTGAACCCCTGAGATGCGCCATCTCGAAGCCGGCGCCGAAACCGACGCCTTTGACGGCCTGGATAGACATAATGGCGGAAGCTATACGCGAACCTATGCGTTTGTCCCACTGCGTATAACTGCCGAGCCCAACAGGAACTCCTCTTGCAATTACCTCAAACACCCCCCCGAGCGTATCGCCTTCTTCCATAGCGTCCTCTATCTCGGCGCACATCAGCTTTGATGCATCGGGATCGGCGCAACGGACAGGCGACTTCTCCGAAATCGAGACGAGATGATTAAAGCCCAGGTCTTTTGTCTCGGCTTCTACGCCGCCTATAACAGTGACATGGCTCGCGATATCGATCTTGAATTCCGATAAGAGCGTTTTCGCAAGGGCCCCGACAGCGACCCTTACTACGGTCTCTCGGGCGCTGGCGCGCTCCAATACGCTTCTCATATCCCTCAGATCGTATTTAAGAGCGCCTGATAGATCAGCGTGCCCCGGCCGCGGACATAGAACGGCCGGCAGCTTATCTATGGAGTGGTCGACATTATTCACAATTAGCGCGATCGGGCTTCCGATCGTGACCGACTTCCTCAGGCCCGAGAGTATCTGCACTTTATCGGCCTCTATCTTCATCCGTCTTCCCCTGCCATAACCGCGCATGCGGCGGGAGAGGTCGTTATTGATCGCCGACTCCTCAATGCGAAGGCCCGAGGGCATGCCATCCAGTATCGCCATCATAGCTTTCCCGTGAGATTCACCGCTTGTCAAATATCTGAGCATAAAGCCTCTCTTTCTTTTTCTTTTAAAAAAGACCGTATGAAAACATACTTAAAATTTTATTGCCGAAAAAAACCGATATCATGGCCGCCATCGAAAGGAACGGCCCATAGGGAATGGTTTCGGAACCGCTCCTGATCTTTGAAATAATCCCGGGCACGGAACCCAAAAAAGGCGCTATAAAAAATGTCAACAAGACAAGCTTCCATCCTAAAAATGCCCCTATCATGGCCATCAGCTTGATATCCCCATCGCCCATCGCGCTCCCGATACCGAGTTCTTTGATCTTATTTTTGAACACAAGGGTGCCGAATATTTTCAGGATAAATATACTGCCGCCTCCAGTAAGGGCACCGGCAAGCGAACCCGCAAGAGCGTGCATCCTGCTTACCGAGTCCATGATCGAAGGAAACAGAAAAGAGAGCGCTATGCCCGCCGCGAGGCCGCCTAACGAAACCTGGTCGGGTATCTCCTGGATCTCGAAGTCCACGAACGTCGCCACTATGAGGGCGCATGCCATAGTCGAATACGCGAAGAATTTTGAAGTCATGCCGAATATGACAAATAACACAGTCAGGATGAGCGCCGTAGCGAGCTCTACTACCGGATATCGTAACGATATCCTCTGCCGGCAGAACCTGCACCGCCCCAGAAGGATCACATAGCTAAAGAGAGGGATATTGTCATACCAATAAAGGCCCTTATTGCATTTCGGGCAATGCGACGGCGGGAATGCTATCGACTTATCTTTGGGCATCCTGTGTATGCAAACGTTCAGGAAGCTGCCAATACCAGCGCCGATCATAAAAACAAATATTTTGTCCAAATAATTCCCCATATCAGGCTTTGCCCTGTTCCTTAAGCGCTTTTCCTAACTCGCGCCTCATAACAGCCACCGGCGCTTGAGCGCCGGTCCATATCTCAAAGGCCGCCGCGCCTTGATACAATAGCATACCGAGTCCCGTTAAAGCGTGAGCCTTCGCCGCATTGGCGTCTTTCACGAGCTGCGTGTGAGGCCTATTGTAAACTAGGTCATATATATATAGTCCCGGGCGCAGTAACTCTTTCGATACGGGCGAGGGATCCGACTCATTCATCCCTATAGGCGTCGCGTTCACTAAAAGATCGCACTTCGCGATAACGCCTCCGACCTCTTTAGCGTCCGATAATATCCTCAGTTTTTTACGATCGAAGTATTTTGCATAATGGGAGGCGAGCTCGGCGGCCTTCCTCGCGTCCGTGTCGAATACCGATATGCTCTTCGGAGCGTTACCCAGATACATAACGATGGCCTTGGCAGCGCCGCCTGAGCCGAGCACGAAAATATTCCTGCCCTCGGGCTCGAACTTAAGGTCCTCGACGAGCGACCGGTAAAAACCGGGCCCGTCCGTATTGAACCCGCGCAAAGTCCCGTCGTCGCATACCTTTATCGTGTTTACCGCGCCGAGCCTTACGGCGTTCCCGTCCAGAGAACCGTTGCGTTCAAGATATTCTTTGGCCTTTATCTTATGCGGTATAGTCACGTTAAGTCCCGAGATATCGTTCCCGCCTCTTACGTCATCAAGGAACCGCTCGAGGTCCGAGCCCGGAACTTCAAACAGACGGTACTCGGCATCTAT
This sequence comes from Candidatus Omnitrophota bacterium, assembly GCA_026387175.1. Classification (NCBI taxonomy): domain Bacteria; kingdom Pseudomonadati; phylum Candidatus Omnitrophota; species Candidatus Omnitrophota bacterium. Next base: position 80,847 of record JAPLME010000008.1, on the reverse strand, counting down.
CTTAAGCTCGCGAAATGCGGCATTCTGCATCGCCGGAGAGAGCGAATGCTTCACAGGGTAACCCACTATTCCGTATATCTTTTTTTCCATAATTAGCCAAAAAGTCCGCTTGATCGATTTTTGTGACCGAAGCGGACCTTTACGAAAATTACCTTAGGTAATTTTCAGTACCTGGTTAAAAAGCGTTAACCGGCAATAGCGCGTTTATTGATAGCATTGACATATGCCTTTATACTGGCTTCTATTATGTCCGTGCTAGCGCCTCTGCCTGAAAATATCTTTCCCTTCGACTCAACCTTTACCGATACCTCCCCAAGAGCATCCTTACCCCTGGTAACGGAGCGTATCTGATAATCCATGAGCTTCCCGGGAATGCCGGTTATCTTGTCAATCGCTTTATAACAGGCATCCACAGGACCATCTCCGGTAGAGCCCGCTTCAATGATCTTGCCGTTGTATTTTATAGTTATCTCTGCGGTCGGCTTAACGCGGTCACCGGAGGATATATGAAAATGCAGAAGATGTATCTTTTCCGGCACTTTCAATATTTCCTCATCGATGATCGCTTCCAGATCTTCGTCAAATATCTCTTTCTTCTTATCGGCAAGCACCTTGAAGCGCTCGAACGCTTTATCGAGCTCGTCCTTCTTCAGATCCACGCCCAGCCTCTTCAGTCGCGAGTCAAAGGCATGCCGGCCCGAATGTTTGCCGAGCACGATCTTCGACTCTTCGAACCCGACATCTTCAGGCTTCATGATCTCATAGGTGATGCGTTCTTTCAGCACTCCGTCCTGATGTATGCCGGACTCGTGGGCAAAAGCATTCGCGCCCACGACAGCCTTATTCGGCTGCACCAGTATACCGGTAAGCTTCGAGACAAGTTTTGAGGTCTTATATATCTCTTTCGTATGGATATCCGTATAGAACCCTTTGAATATGTCGTTCCTCGTCTTTATCGCCATAACGATCTCTTCGAGTGACGCGTTCCCCGCTCTCTCGCCCAGGCCGTTTATCGTGCACTCCACCTGGCGGGCGCCGTTCAAAACGGCCGCCAGGGAATTAGAAACAGCGAGTCCGAGGTCGTTATGACAATGGACGCTGATAACGCACTTTTCGATATTCGGCACGTTCTCTTTAATACTGCGGATCAGGTCCGCGAACTCAAAAGGCGTGGTATATCCTACCGTGTCAGGGATGTTCACCGTGCTGGCGCCGGCATCTATGACAGCCTCCACTACCTTATAGAGAAACGGCCTCTCCGTCCGGGAAGCATCTTCGGGGGAGAACTCGACATCGGAGACTTTCGACTTCGCGTACTTTACGCTGGCCACCGCAAGCCTCAGGATCTCGTCCTCCGCCTTCTTCAGCTTATATTTCATATGTATCTTTGAAGTAGCCAGGAAAACGTGGATCCTGGGCCGGGAGCTGAATTTCACGGAGCCGTACGCCGCATCGATATCCTTTTCCATAGAGCGTGCCAGTCCGCAAATGATCGGCCCCTTCACATTCCTGGCCACCATCTTCACTGATTCGAAATCTCCGGGACTGGAGACAGGGAATCCCGCCTCGATTATGTCGACGCCGAGGGTAGCGAGTTGTTTCGCTACCTCGAGCTTCGCCTTAATGTCGAGACTGGCTCCCGGGCACTGCTCTCCGTCCCTGAGCGTCGTATCGAATATCGTTATCTTCTCATTACTCATTATTTTCCGCTACCCATCCAAGGCATCATCTTTCTTAAGTCTTCGCCGACCTTCTCTATCGGATGAGCATCTCCTTCTTTAAGCATCTTATTGAAGCTAGGTCTGCCCTCTTCATTCTCTCTTATCCACTCTCTGGCAAACTTGCCGGAGACTATTTCTTTCAGCATCTTCTTCATCTCTTTGCGCGTTCTCTCGTTGATAATGCGCTTGCCGCGCGACACATCGCCATAGCACGCCGTATTGGAAACCCTGCGCCTCATTCCGCTTATCCCGTATTCCTGGATCAGGTCGGTGATCAGCTTAAGCTCGTGCAGGACCTCGAAATACGCTATCTCGGGCTGGTAACCGGCCTCGACCAGCGTGTCGAAACCCGCCATTATGAGCTCGCTCGCTCCGCCGCAGAGTACCGCCTGCTCGCCGAAGAGATCCGTCTCGGTCTCTTCCTGGAACGTCGTCTCGATAACGCCCGCTCTCGTCCCGCCTATGCCCTTGGCATAAGCAAGCGCGATCTGTTTGGCATTGCCCGTCGCATCCTGGTATATCGCTATAAGGCATGGAACGCCTTTGCCCTCTTCGTACATCCTCCTGCAGAGAGCACCAGGCCCCTTAGGGGCCACCATGAATACGTCGATCTTCTTATTCGGCTTTATCTGTTTAAAGCGTATATTGAAACCATGGGAGAAGAGAAGAGCCTTCCCCTTCGTCATGTTCTTCGCTATCAAATCATGGTAAACCTTTGCCTGGACATGGTCTTCTGTCAATATCTGAACAATATCGGCCTGTTTTGAAGCCTCATCCGCCGGCACCGGATTAAACCCGTCTTTCTTTGCTATCTCATAATTCTTTGAGCTCGGGATCTCACTCACTATAACGTCGAGTCCGGAATCTCTTAAATTCAAACTTTGACCACGGCCCTGTATGCCATATCCTATTACAGCTATCTTCTTGCCCTTCAAGATGTTCAGGTCCGCGTCCTTATCATAATAAATCTTTGCCATTTCTTTACTATCCCCTTTCTATTCGTTGACTTCAGGCTTTCCGTCAGCCTTTAAACCCTTACCCGTCGTATCCATCGCTATCCTTCCGGTCCTGACGACCTCCAGTATACCGAAAGGCCTTAATAACTCGAGCAGCGTCTTTATCTTGGCCCGATCTCCGGTCGCTTCTACGCACAGAGACTTATCAGAAGTAGACTCTATCTTGGCGCCCACAGCCTCTATCGCCTCCATGACCTCCTTCTTCGTCTTCGGGCTTATCGAGACTTTCACAAGAATAAGTTCCCTGTCGATAAAATCGCCTTCTTTGTAATCGATGACCTTTATAACGTCGATGAGCTTATTCGACTGCTTCTTTATCTGCTCCAGGGTCTTGTCATCGCCCTCGACCACTATCGTCATGCGCGACACCGTAGGGTCCTCGGTTTCGCCTACCGCGAGGCTCGATATGTTAAAACCCCGTGCGCTGAAGAGCCCGGATATACGCGCGAGCACTCCGAATTTATTCTCCACAAGGATCGATATCGTATGTTTCATCTTTAGGCCAGGCCTCCGCCTATCATCTTGTTGATCGCTTCGCCCGCCGGCACCATGGGGAAAACATTCTCCTCCTGTTCGATACGGAAGTCCATGATGACCGTATTATTTATCTTAAGCGCTTTATCTATAGCCGGCCGCACATCTTCTTTCTTCGTGATAAGCATGCCGACCGCGCCGTAGGCTTCGGCAAGCTTCACAAAATCAGGCTCAGTACCGTTAAGGCAGGTATATGAATATCTGTGCTTATAGAATAGCTCCTGCCACTGCCTCACCATGCCGAGATAGCAATTATTCAATATAGCTATCTTCACCGGCAGCTTATTCGCAACCGCCGTAGCGAGCTCCTGTATATTCATCTGTATCGAACCATCTCCGGCGATATCGAAGACCTGCGCTGCCGGCACGCCCAACTGCGCGCCTATAGCTGCTGGAAAACCGTAGCCCATCGTCCCCAACCCGCCCGATGACAGCATCGTCCTGGGCTTTGTGAACTTATAGAACTGCGCCGCCCACATCTGGTTTTGGCCAACTTCCGTACAAATTATGGCATTGCCGTTCGTCGCCTCAAATATCTGTTCCAATATGTACTGAGGCCTTAAGGCGTCGTCCTCTTTATATTTCAAAGGATACTTCTTCTTCCATTCCGCGATCGTCTTTACCCATTCTTGCGTATCCGGCTTCTTCACATGCTTATTCAATTCCCGCAGGATCGTCTTCGCGTCGCCGACTATCGGGATATCGACATCAACGTTCTTCGAGACGCTGGCCGGGTCGATATCGATATGAATAACCTTTGCATGCGGCGCGAACGCATCGAGCTTCCCTGTCACCCTGTCATCAAACCTGGCGCCCACAGCCACTATCAGGTCAGAGTCCATTATCGCATGATTTGCGTACGCGGTGCCATGCATACCTAGCATGCCCAGCGACAGCTCATGAGTGATCGGAAACGCCCCCAGCCCGAGAAGGGTCATCGTAACAGGTATCTCGTTATTTATCGCAAGATCCGTAACCTCTTTTGAAGCGTCGGATATTATAGCTCCTCCGCCGACATAAAGTATAGGCTTCTTCGAATCCGAGATGGCTTTAGCGGCCCTCTTAATCTGTCCGGGATGGCCGGCATAAGTCGGATTGTAACCGCGTATCGAAACCTTTTCCGGATACTCGAATTCAGCCTCCTGCATCTGTATGTCGGACGGTATATCGACAAGCACAGGCCCGGGACGGCCCGTCGAAGCTATATGGAACGCCTCTTTCATTATACGCGCCAGGTCCTTAATGTCCTCGACCAGGTAATTATGTTTTGTAATGGGCCTGGTTATTCCCGTAATGTCGGCCTCCTGAAAAGCGTCATTACCTATCAGAAATGATTTGACCTGTCCGGTAATGGCCACCATCGGTATCGAATCCATATAGGCTGTCGCGATGCCCGTGACCAGGTTAGTCGCGCCGGGCCCCGAGGTCGCGATGCAGACGCCTGTCTTACCCGTCGCGCGGGCATAGCCGTCCGCGGCGTGGGCAGCGGCCTGTTCATGCCGGACGAGAATAAATTTTATCGGAGCGTCGTATAATTTGTCGAATATCGGCAATACCTGTCCGCCGGGATAGCCGAACAACACTTCGACTTTCTCTTTCTTAAGACACTCTATTAGAATCTGCGCGCCTGTCATCTTCATGCCTTCAGCACCGCTCCTTCGGACGCGGAACCGACCGCCTTACGGTAACGCGCCAGGTATCCTTCGCTCTCTTTCGGCTCCGGAGCTTTCCATTTCGCGAGACGCGCCTTTATTTCCGAAGCACTAATATTTAATTCTATCTTTCTGGCCGGAATATCTATAATTATCTCATCGCCTTCCTGAACGATGGCGATCGGGCCTCCGACTTCCGCCTCAGGCGATAGATGACCTATGCACGGCCCTTGTGTCCCGCCCGAGAACCTGCCGTCCGTAATAAGCGCGACGTCATCTGCCAGTCCCATGCCGACAATGGCCGCCGTCGGAGAGAGCATCTCCCTCATCCCGGGTCCGCCCTTCGGACCCTCGTAACGGATAACGACGCAATCGCCCTTCTTTATCTTGCCGGCCATTATAGCCTGCATGGCGGCCTCTTCCGAATCGAATACACGGGCGCGGCCCTTGAACTTCATCATCGCCTCAGAAACCGCAGTCTGCTTTATAACGGCGCCTTCGGGGGCCAGGTTGCCTTTTAATACCGCTATACCTCCCTCGCTGTGATAAGCCGTCTTGTAGTCGCGTATCACGTCCTCATCGAGTATCTGCGCCTCGTTAGCGATCTGGCTTATCAGCTTGCCGCTAACCGTCATCACATCGTTCAATTGATTCTTCATGCGCTTCATGACGGCCGGAATGCCGCCGGCTGATTCCAGATCTTCCATAAAATGCTCGCCGCCGGGCAATATGTTCGTGATATGCGGCGTCGACCTGGAGATCTTGTCGAACATGTCGAGAGGGATCTCCACTCCGAACTCCTTCGCAACCGCAATCACGTGTAAAACCGTATTTGTGGAGCCACCGAGCGCCATGTCGACCTTTATGGCGTTCTCGAACGCCTCGCGGCGACAGATCGTTCTGGGCAGGACATTGCGCCTCACCAGATTCACGATCTTCTCGCCCGACTCCTGAGCGGCCCTATCCTTCTTCGCCGATACCGCAAGCGCCGTAGCGCACCCCGGAACGCTCATGCCGAGTGCCTCGGTCACGCATGCCATCGAATTGGCCGTGTAGAGCCCCTGGCAGGCACCTGCCCCGGGACATGCGCACATTTCTAGGGTAGCAAGCTCATCCTGTGAGATATCGCCCTTCTTACATCTTCCCACAGCTTCGAACGTATCTTTGACCAGCGACAGCCTTCTGCCTTTCAGGTTGCCGCTCATCATGGGCCCTGCAGTTACGACTATAGCCGGCACATTGAGCCGCCCTATTGCCATTAACATACCCGGCGTAATTTTATCGCAGTTAGTCAGGCAGACGAGCCCGTCCAGGCAATGGGCCTTCATTACACATTCTATCATGTCGGCTATCAGCTCGCGCGAGGCAAGGGAATACCGCATACCGCCATGTCCCATCGCTATGCCATCGCATATTCCCGGAACGCCAAAGAAGAATGGAACACCGCCTCCGGCAGCTATGCCGCGCTCAATGAAACGCTCCAATCTGGGCATATGAATATGACCCGGGATCAGATCGGTCCTGGAAGTGACAACGCCTATAAAGGGCTTGGCCATATCCTCCTTGGATATGCCTGTGGCATATAAAAGACTCCTGGCGCCTGCCCTTTCGATACCTTTTTTAATCTTATCGCTACGCATAGATCCTCCCATGTCAATAATTAAATAGAGCTTAGATTATATAATATTAGCTCATATATTGTCAAATGATTAAAAAATAGGGCTATTTGCGGGGGTTTTTAGCGCTTATATACGCGGGGAACACGGTTTGATATGCCGCAAACGACTTCGTAGGCTATCGATTCGGCTGTGCGGGCAAGGTTTTCGGCTCTTATCTCCTCTTTGCCCTGCTTGCCTATTAGCACAACCTCATCACCCACCCTTACTCCGTTTATGTGCCCGACATCGATCATGGTCTGGTCCATCGTGATCTTGCCAACCACGCGGGCTCTATGGCCCCTTATCAAGACCTCGCCCTTATTGGAGAGTTTTCTGCCGTAACCATCAGCGTAGCCTATCGGAAGGGTTGCGATCCTCGTGTGCTTCTGCGTGATGAATGTGCGGCCATAACTGATAGAACGGCCCGGAGGGGTGTCCTTTATAAATACCACTTTTGTCTTAAGCTCCAGCGCGGGTTTCAGCTTTATTATCTTGGGAAACGTATGCTTCGGATACATCCCGTATATGACAAGCCCGGGTCGGACGAGATTAAGGTAAGCTCTGCGAAAATCGACGGTCGCTATGGAATTCGCGGCGTGCCTGAGAGGTATCTTTATCCAATTCTTCTCGACAGACGAGAGCAGCTTCTCGAATGCCTCTATCTGGTAAGCGGTAAAGAAATCGTCGCGCCCCGCGCTCGAAAAGTGCGTATAGATCCCTTCTAAGATCACGTCTTTTTCCGAAGAGACTTTCTTTACAAAGTCAAGGGCGTCTTCATGCCAGACTCCGACGCGGCCCATACCGGTGTCGATCTTAATGTGGACCTTCAACCTGCCGCCATTCTTCGACTCTTTTCTTATGGCGCCGAAGAGCTCCTCATCGCAAAGTGTGAGAGTAATATCTTTTTCAACGGCAACACCGACTTCGGGAGGAAGGACCGAACCCAGAACGAGAATAGGGCTCTTTATGCCGTAATCCCTTAAACGCACAGCCTCATCTGTTGTCGCAACGCCAAGATAGTCGACTCCGACGTGCTCAAGCGCATTAGAGACCTCGACCGTGCCATGTCCGTATGCATTGGCCTTTACAACGGCCATTATATTGACACCCTTGCCGACCAGCTTACGGACCTGCCTATAGTTGTATTCGATAGCTTTCAGGTCTATCTCCGCCCAGGTAGGGCGATGGTGGGTATGAGTAACACCGTTTTTTGTTCTTACAGCTAAATCTCTCATTTGCCGGTTATATCGCACTCTCTCGAATAAATATAGAGAGGTTCCAGATCTTCGACTTTGATAAATTTTCCCTTCTTAAAATAGTCCGCGCCTAACGCTCCGACAACCTCGGGCCTCGGCTGCCAGGATTTCGCCGCTATCTTAGCGCCTGGTAAGAGGCCTACGATCCTTTCGGCAAAATCCCCTAAAAATAGCACGTCATCGTATCTTTCCAGCCTCTTCAATAAATCGGCTGTCTTAACCAGAAGAAAGGCCGAGATTCTCTTTACATTACTACCATCAGACTTGTAGATCGCGGCGTAGACCTTATTCTTTCTCGCATCAAGCACCGGACATATTATACCACAAAACCTCTTCCCATTGATGGCAATCGCGTCAAGCGTCGGCACCGCGACGATCGGTTTCTTCGTTACAAACGCCAGGCCCTTAACAGTCACCGCTCCTATGCGCAGTCCTGTAAATGATCCGGGGCCGATACTTAAACAGAATCCGTCCAGATCCTTGATAGCGGTTTTTGATCTCTTAAGGATACTGTCAATCGTCGGCATCAAGAGGCTTGAATGGCTTCTGGGGACTTTCCTGTGTATGCGCGCAAGAGCCCTATCATCACGCATCACGGCGAGGCTTAAATAATCAGTGGATGTGTCTATAGCTAAAAGCTTCATCTCGTCTTTATCTCAATTCTTCTCTTGCCTTCGCCCGCCACGGATAATTTCACTTCAATATATTTTTTCGGCAGGATACCGCGGATCTTATCGGCCCATTCTATCACAGTCACTCCGTCACCGTAAAAATATTCTTCATAGCTTTCGGAATCCAGAACATTCGCATTATTCAGCCTATAAATATCGAAGTGATACAGAGGTATCTTTCCCTTATACTCCTTTATTGTGACGAACGTCGGACTATTAACATAGCGGACGTCTTTTACGCCAAGGCCTTTAGCAATACCTTTAGTCAGGACCGTCTTACCGGCGCCAAGGTTGCCTATGAGAGCAACAACGTCGCCCGGCTTTAATTTTCGGGCGAGGCGCTCTCCCGTTTTGATCGTCTCTTCAACGCTTTTTGATATTAATAACATCTAAAAATGCAGATATCCTATCGGTTTTATATTCTTCTCCTTAGCATCATCTGTGACCAGCGTAAAACCGTCTCTTTTACCGGTAATCTCGCCTATAAGAGTGACCGGCGTCTTCATCTTCGCGAAGCCCGTCTTAAAGAAACGCCGGGCTTCATTGGCGCCCATCGTGAATAGAAGCTCGAAATCCTCCCCATCGGTGATCGCGCTCTCAAAAGACTCGGCATCTTCAGATACCGGGATCAGGCTTTGGTGTATCCTGGCGCCCATGCGGCTTGCTTTGAGTATTCGGGAGAGGTCCAGAACAAGGCCATCCGTCACATCGATCATCGAGTTGACCCTGAAATTATTCACAAGTTGTCTCGCCTCATCTATCCTCGGAGTAAAATTCAGATGCTTACGTTTTATGGAACCGCCAAAAGACCCTGTAACTAGAATAAGGTCTCCCTTTTTCGCTCCCGAGCGCGTCACAAGTTTCCGTTTCTCAACTTCTCCGATAAGCGATATATCTATAATTGTCTTTTTGGACCTTGACATGTCTCCGCCGACGATATTGACTTTAAATTTACTGCAAACGGCTTTGATGCCTTTATAAACCTCATCGACAAAAGAGAGGCCCTTCCCGGGATCCACGCCAATCGAAACGACCGCGTACCGCCCCACACCTCCCATCGCCGCTATGTCGCTCAGGTTTCGGGCCATGGCTTTCCATCCTATCTGAAAAGGCGTAGTCCGCTGGCGCGTAAAATGGACATCTTCGACAAGCATGTCACAAGTGTAGAGCAGATACTTGCCCGCCACCGTAGCCTGGCCGGGCCAGGCCATAACGGCAGTATCGTCGCCGATACCCTTTATCACCGAGGCGTCCAGCTTTATCCCTTTAGAGATTCGCTCGATCAGCTTTATCTCGCCAACATCCTTTATCTTCATACAACGGCCCTGACTATTTACTTCGCAGTTTAGTTAAAGTCTTTGTGTACGGTTTTTTAAATATCCCTTTTTCGGTAACTATCGCGCTTATCAGCCCGTTCGGCGTAACATCAAACGCGGGATTGTAAACTTTCACATTCTTCGGAGCCACCCTTTTACCCATGACAGTCCTTACTTCATCACCGTCACGTTCTTCAATAGGGATCTCTCTGCCCGTCTTAATGCCAAGATCGAATGTCGAGACAGGCGCCACCACATAAAAAGGCACTTTATGATACTTCGCAAGCACCGCAAGAGAGTATGTGCCTATCTTATTCGCGGCGTCGCCATTAGAAGCTATGCGGTCCGCCCCTACAAATATCTTATCGATCCTGCCTTTGGCCATAAGGCTCGCCGCCATATTATCGCATATGAGCGTGGTGTCGATACCTTCATGAAGAAGCTCCCAGGTTGTCAGGCGCGCGCCCTGCAGTAACGGCCGCGTCTCGTCAGCATAAACCTTTATGCGCTTACCGAGCCTCTTCGATTCGAATAATACGCCGAGAGCGGTCCCATAATCGGCCGTGGCAAGGCCGCCGGCGTTACAGTGAGTAAGGATCGTATCGCCGGTATTCACCAGGCGCGTGCCATAACGGGCCATCGCCCTGCAGCTCTTTCTGTCATTCTCAAGTATCTGAAGCGCCTCTTTTAGCAGTAATCTCTTTATCGCATCCACCGGTTTATGAAGATTGGATTCCGCGACACGTTCCATTCTTGCCAGCGCCCAGAATAGATTCACGGCGGTAGGCCTCGACGACGCGAGATACTTTATATTTTTGCGCAAGGAACGCAAAAATAAGTCCGGACGCTTCTCTTTTGAAGCATTGGCTCCCAGTGCTACCCCAAGCGCGCCCGCGATACCTATGGCTGGAGCGCCTCGTATCTCGAGAGTCTTTATCGCCTTCCAGAGCCTCGCCGTATTATCGCAATCGACGAACCTCATCTGTCCGGGCAGTAGAGCCTGGTTTATAAATCTTATTTTCCCATTTTTCCAATTGATCGTCTCTACCGGCATCCGATCTCCTTGTCTGTTATCAGAATTTTATATCCGACTTCTCCTGCTTCAGAACTGTTTCGGAAAAGATGCTATTAGCCACCCACTCCTTAGTAGGCGTGCTCTCTGATGATACATCCACCTGCGTATGGGTTGAATCTATCTCCTTGAAAAAGATACCGGCCGGCGTCGTATTGGGATTGATCACATATATTGCTATCATACCCTTATCCTTCGAGTATATCGATACATTGGGCATCGTTTTTACAAACGCTTCTACTTTTTCATAGCACGTCTTATAATCGTAATCGAAGACCTTCGTCATGGCGTCCGCCCTTGCTTGTTCAATCCCCTTAGTGGAGGCGCCTACGAACTCTTTCCAGACATCGCCCGGCGTCGCGCAGCCGCTCAGCAATGCGCACGCCGCCAATAACACGATAATTTTTTTCATCTCGCCTCTCCTATTGTTAGTAGTAAACATTTCTATCCCCATATTAATTTGGTCAGCAAATTGCGCTTGATCGAGATCGCCTTATAAGGGCAGACCTCGTGGCAGCACAGGCACCTGACGCATTTTTTATAATCGATACCGCAAGCGTGTTCTTCGATATTTATACAATCTGTCGGACATGCCGTCTTACAAAGGCCGCACCGAACGCATACCCCCTCATCGATAACAGGCTTAAAACCTACCATGCTTAAGAGCCACTTCAATATAGGCCTCGGTATAATATTTAAGGGCATAGTTTGCGGAAGCTTAAAATTTTTGACAATGAAACCTTCGAGGCTGTCCCCGGCTATTTCTATCTTCGAAAGGTCTGCCTCGCCCAGCCCCGCTTCATATGCTTTCTTTGTGACTTCTATATCGAGCGGATTTAAACCGATCATCTTCGCGATACAGGAATCGATCGCTACCGCATCCTCGCCAGCCATAACAACGCTCATCGCCTTTGGACTGCCGCCGGACGGCCCATCGCCCTCCATGCCGACTATGCCATCGATCACGGTGAGCCCCGGCTTCGATATCGAGTGCACCTTCACCAGTATCTCAGCCAGTTCCCTCTCTCTCGGCGCGCGGGAATGGCACTCGGCCTTGTAAAGGCCCGTCACCGTGCCAAATGTATTCTTGATAGCCGCTGTCATTACCGTTACGCAATGGGTTTTGAGCTTTGGTATCGATATCATAAAGTCTGCGTCGAAGACCTGCTTCGCTATCGGAATACCATCGACGAAGTTCGCGGTCGTGAACTTCACAAGCTCGAAATCTTCTTCGCTGGCGATATGCCTTAAGCCTGACTTTTCAAATATTTCGTCAATATTTTTACCATATCCGCCGGGCGCATCTCCGACCCACACTACGCCGCCAGCTTTCTGTACGAGCCTGCCAACGGCCCTTACAACCTCCGGATGAGTAATGACCGCGTCTTCGGGGGCCTTGGCAGTCAACAGATTGGGCTTGAGAAGCACATTCATCCCTGGTCTTACAAATTTCTCGATACCGCCTAGAAGATCTATAGACTTCTTTACGGCATTATATACATTGTCCAGGTCGTAATCTTCGCACCGCGCAAGCGCCACCTTTGGCATCGATCAATAGACTCCCAGCTGCTTTACAAGAAAGACTAAAAGCACCATTCCAATATTATGTATCATATGTACAGTGACCGACGACACAAGAGTCCCCGTCTTCTCATACAAATATGCGAGAAGAATGCCGAGCGCCAGTATAGGCAGGAACCCGACCAGGTGCGCATGGAGAAGCGCGAAACACGCTGCAGAAATAAGCGTCGCCCAGAATATCCCGATATATTTTTTTATAGCGCTGTAAAGAAACCCCCTGAAGAATATCTCCTCGACTATCGGGCCGGCCACAGCCGCGAAGAGGCTCGTATATAATAAAAACGACACGTCCTTCTCCTTGAAGAACAGCTCCACTACAGCCTGTTTTTGCGGAGAGTATTTTGTCAGGCTTATCACGATGGCTATCACCGATATTATGCCTATAAGGACGGGTATCAGCGCTATATAGGCGACGATCCCGTAATATACATTTCTAAAAAAGTTCTTTACCGATAATCCCAGCGATATAAGACCCGTTTTGTACTGCACGACAACAAAATTTAATATGAAAGCAATGCCAAGGATGTCCATTATTGATGTGTTCAAGATCATCCTGAAGTTATCATCCTTCAGCATCTTAAAGACGCGTACAAGAGAAGTTTCGGAGATCAGTAGTATATATACGAAGAAAAGATAGAGAATGACGACTTTGAAAACGTCCCATATTCCCCACTTTGCTTTCTGCGCTTTATAAGTGCTTATATCAGCCTTATTTCTCTCTGACCGGGATAATATAAGAAGCGTGTCTATTATGACCCCCAGCAAAAATAGCGCAATCACAAGAAGCGATATTAGAGTGAGGGTGAAAGAGAGATATTTATTTTTGGCCAATGCCTTTTCTACGGCTTCGCGGTCACTTGAAGCCTTCTCTCCCGGCATTACGGATGCGGGCTTATCTGCGACATTGACTGAAGGTTTGACTTTATCAGACGGCGTAAACAATATCAACGCAGTCACTATCGTTACAAATACGAGAAGAAGTATGTAGAGCCGCTCTCTTTTAAGAAAACCGGAAAGCCTGCTCATCCGACCACCCCGAGCGATCTGGGACGGAATATACCACCCAGCTCTTTCGCTATCGTTTCACATCTCTTTAAGTCGACCCCCGGCAGGTCCAGGCACGTCACTTCGACTTCGATCTTATTTTTTACGCAGTCTTTTATGAAATTGATCACGGCGCCATAGGCGTCCGGGCCGAATTCAGGCTTACAGTATTTGTTATATGCTTCAGCCGTATCGGTGTTCAAGCTCACCGAAACTTTATCCACAAGCCCCGCAAGCTCTTTGGCGATATTTCTGGAATTTATCAGATCTCCGTGTCCGTTAGTCACAACCCTGATCTTAACGCCCCCGCGGGCCTTCAGGGCGCCAGCAACCTCTTTTATCACGTCCAGGCGCATGGTCGGCTCACCATAGCCGCAGAATACTATCTCTTTATATTTCTTCGCGGGGTTTATAGTTTTTATTATCTCTTCAGCGGACGGTTCTTCATCCAACCTAAGATTATGGCCTTTGACAAAAGAGGTCTGATTTCTCACGCAGAAATCGCAGGAGTTGGTGCACCTATTGGTTATATTGAAGTAAAGCGAATCCCTGATCTCATAAGCGATCTTCGATGATTCGTCCAGTTTGAGCTTAAACAGTGAATTTGCGTTATGTGTAGTGATCCTGGCAACATCATCCTTGGAGAGGTCGAGGAGTCGCGACCATTCACCTACGAGATGAGTGAGATACGCCGGCTCGTTGCGCTTGCCGCGCATCGCCTGCGGCGCGAGGAACGGCGCGTCTGTCTCCAGCAAGAGCCTCTCCGGCGGAATATCCCTCGCCACCATTCTTAAATCGTCGGCTTTCTTAAAAGTTATATTGGCGGTGAAGGATATGAAGAATCCTATGTCGAGGCATTCTTTCATAAAATCGGCATTGCCAGAAAAACAGTGTATGACGCCGCGCAAGGCATCTCTTTTCTCGCTTTTCAGCATATCCAGCGCATCGCGATCGGCTTCCCGCGCGTGGATAATAAGCGGCAGATCGAGATCGAGCGCAAGATATACGAATTTCTTAAAAGCGGAGGCCTGGTCTTCTTTGGGGGAAAGGTTGCGATAATAATCCAATCCGACTTCGCCTATCGCCACCACCTTCTTATCTTTGGCAAGCGCTTTGAGTTCGGAGATAGCGCTATCGGTAACAGATTTCGCGTCGTGCGGATGAACACCGACAGTCGCGTAGACCATATCGTATTTATTGGCAAGCTCGACGGAGCGGTGTGACCCTTCGATGGAGCTGGCGACATTGATTATCTTCATCACGCCGGCTTTCAATGCTCTATTTATGACATCATCCCGGTCAGGATCGAAATCCTTGAAGTCGAGATGGCAATGTGTATCTATCAGCATAATAGATACAATTATATGCTAACTCTATACGAAAAGCAATAAGGGGACTCTTTATGCCGCGGTTTTGATATTCTCTTCTATAATTTTGTTCAGTGCACTGAGGGCGTTAAGATCTACTTTTCGAACAGGCAGGATAAATAGCATCATCCTTGCTAATTCATTGATATCATTCGTACCTGGCGAGAATTCTTTGCCTGTGAGAAGCTTGTAAACCTTAATAAGATTATCTATGCTTCCTGTCTGGAGAGCCCGCAAGGCCAAGATAATGCCTTCAACCTGGACTATATCACCGTCTCCTTCTTTAGCGAAAGCGAGCGCGCGCATTCCTTTGTCCTGTATCGCACTCACAAGATCTTTATCAGGACAGGCGACGTCGAATTGGACTTTATAACCTGGATATTTGGCTTCCTCGCGGGCCTTTATGATTTCCAATTCCTTCATAAACTCTTCCGGGCTGCCCGAATCTTCGACTGATAGCGACACCACTTTCTCGCTGTATTTCTCATCTCTCATATTCTGTTCAAGCGTCTTTAGCACATTTCTTTGCCCTGCAGGGAGTATCGAACCCGCGATGATGTGGCATATTATTGTCTTATCCGGTATAGCTGGGGTATGCTCAAGATTTTCAGCATGTATTTTGGACGCTTCTTCTTGGACTGATACCAAGAGCGGCTGTGGCATAATATCCTTCGAGCGCACTATGCCACCTTTATTAAATTCGGAGTTATATCCTTTTATAAAATTGGTGTCCACTATTTTCATTAAATACTTTAATCTATTATCTTTCGGAGAAAATGCGCGTTCAAGTGTTTCATGAAACAGTTCATTAAACATGTCTTTTGCGCTAGGCGCCCAAGGATCACGTTTAACTGTGTAATGGCCCCAGAGCATAATATCGCCATTGTTACGCTGTAATAGCATAGTATTGTATCTGCGGCAGTCATTAGCTGTTATACTAACATTGTGTTTATCGAGCTTTGCCGCAAATTCGCCTATTTTTTTAATATTCCAGCCTATTTTACTATCTTTGTGGTAGTTCACTAAAACTGCCTCACTGACAAACTCATTGATTTCAGTCGCATCATCTACGTCTACGCCATTTTCTTCCACCACTACATAATGATAGTTTCTATCTCTTTTATCATATAGCGCTCCAACAGGATGGTGCACAATACCATCCGCGGCAAGTTCCATATCTTTAATAAAACGTTCCTCAATAACATCGGGCGAACCTGTGCGCATAGAAATATAAAAACCGCGATCTCTTCCGGAGAAGAATCTCTCATTATCATTTCGAAATTGAAAGTACCCTGATGAGACACCATAAATCGGACAGGGACCATAAAAATAAAGAAGAGGTATCTTACTTTCTTCAGCCTCATACTCTTCAGCGAACGCTTCTGCAAAGTCACGGTAAACGTCTGTCCTTTTCTGAAATATCCCCACAGCCATAGCTAAATCAATTTTATTCTTTCCCTGTCTTTCAATAATAGTAATCCCGTTATTTTCACAATCTTCGATAAAATTTATTAGTGAGATGTCTTTTAAGCGATCCGTGAGATGGTGGGTGATTTTTAATATTTCCTTTGGGCTTTCTATGCTTTTCCTGAATAAACTTAACATGGTTGACATGGCCGTCTTCTTATCCCCATTTTGATAGAGTATCAGGGCTCTTACCACATCTTTAAAGGTAACCCGGTCAAGTTCTTCTATGTAAATCCAGTCTTTGTAATTACCAAATATGAGTCTATCCGCGATGATCTTCCCTAATGGAGAAGAATTGATATTGCCTACTACCATAGCTCTCTTAGGAATTTTCTTTGATAGCTCTTTTCTCTGATTTCCCGTCATATACGCCACATGATCTGATGTAACGAAATTGCCCTCGGTGTCAATAAAAGGAAAGAGCTTACTGGGAACAAAGCCGTGATTTCTAACGTCCTCATTATCAAGCGGCTTCGCAGTAGCTATATTCGCAATGGCGCTGCCTTGAGCTACAACCTTGTTTATAAAAATACTCTTGTAGTCGGAATAATATTTACTCTCCAAATCGAAATACCCTATAAGATTCCTGCTGGATTCGCCCGGCTCGATCCGCGCTATATATGCGGTCTTTATTAAACCTTCCTCGGCTAATTGCTCCATAACCTTTACCACTCTTTGAAGGGAATCTTTGTCCCTGCCCGGCATACGCGCAAACTGCTCTTCATGAAATTTATCAACGGAAAGTTGCCATAATATATTTTTTGGGAATTGCGCGAAAAATCGCCTTGCTTCATCTATATCTTCCGGAAAAAGATAACCGTTAGTGACAATGCGAATTTCCTCTATACGTTCCGCGGCATATCGAATGACCTCGAGAAAATCTTTACTGATGCCGGGCTTTAGCAGTTTATCTTTACCATATGCCAGAGGTTCACCCGGACCAACGATGTGTATCCTCTTAAATCCTTTAAGCTGATCGAATAACGCGAACAACTGGCCTTTTTCAGCATCCTTTCCCTTGCCAACCCTTAGTGCGTCTTTCGCCAGACAATGGGAGCAATTAAAAGGGCATTTATAAGTAACCATGACATTAAAATCTTCTTTTACATCTGCATATGTCAACGCATTCATTAACCGGAACGCCAGCGTAGCGCTGCCGATATCGGACTCTGTAAGAATTGGTAATATTTGATTTTTATAAACATCATCAAGGCGGGGTATTGTAGGCCGGAGATCGCGGCCTCTGAATTGCTCAAGGACAGGAAGTATTCTATAGGCCTTCTTCTTAACAGCTTCCGGAACATAATATGGCGCGTCTTTAGCAGTGCCGATCCTGGGTCCTTTTTTAATAAGACGCAGGCGCAATAATGCTCTCAGGTCCCTTTCTATGCTTTTGGGAGATAGGGCTTTCTGCCTTACCACATGTTCCTCTCCTACGGCTTTTGCCAGTATGTTGCCACTGATAGCATGGTACTTATCCGTTATATTATGTTCGCAAAGATATTCGAATACGCTATATATCGACCCGGCAGGCGAAATTTTCCCAGAAATTGGCAAGGATACATCGCCCTCATTTGCCTTCAGCAGAGCGTCTCCTCCCATGGATTGATAAATCAACGGTCGGCTAAGGTCATCGTTCATAACAACAAAGTCCATATGCTCCATGTAATTTCCGCGCTCCTGAAGCGCCCGAGAAGATGGGATGTCTACTTGCCTCATTCTTTTTCTGATGTCATCCGCGCTTCGCCGGCGAACTTCATCCCTTCCCATTTCTTTTTGGACAGCCCTCTCGAGAGTCTTACCAGTATCCGCAACATCGACAAATACTTTCACGTCAAAAAAGCCTGGATTTGTTTTTGCAAGAGTATGTTGTCCTTCAACAATCACTATGGCGTTGCGGGGAATGGGCGGAACATAACCCATATCGGAAAGATCGGCATCTACTTTTTCGGAAATCCAATTATAAGCCTTTCCTTTCAGTTGATATGTTTCTCCCGGAGGCCCTTTTGTATTTAAAAACTCAAGGACTTCGGTAAGTTTTTGCACATAGGCTTCATTATCAAAATGTGTTTCTGCTTCTTCTGTAAAAATTTCATCGGGATGCAGGTGGGCACAAACAGCTTTTCGTTCTTCTCGACTTTTCAAGAACCAATCTCTTTCAAGACATATGACCGGCCGGCCAAACCGGTTTTCCAGATATGTTTTAAGCCCTTTAACCTGAAGCGCGTTATTGCCTTTTACCAGTGTCGTTTTCCCCGCAGAAGCCAGCCCGTCCACGGCTAAGAGCCTGCCATCTTTTTCCGCAACCATGTCACCGATTTTTTCAAAGAGCCCGTCAAGATCCGTCGCAATGAGCTTCCCTTGAAAACCGTAACGAGAGATAGTCGACTCGTCGGTTCCAGCAAGCGGAGCCCATCCAGGGCGCGGGGACACTCCATTTGAAGAGACCTCGGGCTGATAAACTAATGCTAAATCATACGGCGTTTTTTTAGAAAATGTCAGGCCGCGTGCCTCTTCAAGAAGTTGATACGAATTTTGTGACTTTTTCATCATGCGAATATAAAGGCCAGGCAAAGAAAGGCGCTGACCAAATAATGTGTGGAAGTTCCCGGCACCTTTGGAAATATATCCAACGGATTGACGCCAGGCGGCAAGAAAATCAGGGTGCTGGGTGGACTGATTTAAATCTGCCCCGAGAAAGTAGGAACCGTCTGTTGTTACAGTTAGGCGGCCGTCGGCAAAAAAAGCTCTAAAATTAGGGTTAGCTTTCAAAAGCGTGGTAGCCTCATCCCGCGTTACGTCATCACGTACGGTCTCGCCGCGGCTAACTACGGCAACCTTATAGCCGGCTAAGAGAAGTTGTTCGATAACTAATTGATCGAAAGTGAACTCTCCATGATTATCGGTAAAGTAAAGGATCGTTCCTCCCGGCGGATTTTTTTCCAGACGGGCCAGAAAATCTTCCAGTTCATCGATAATAATAGCCTTTTCATTGACAACATATTCATATACTTTATTGAGCACATATTGAATATCTGTAGGCGAAGGCAATCCTTTACTAAAATCGATTTTTACCCCTAGGCCATCAGCTATCTCCTGTATAGAAGCCGCATGTGTAATATCCAGAAGATTTACAATACCGGCGTAAATTACTGCAGTACGAAGCGCTTCCTTTCGATCTGGAATTTTGAGAATCTGATCACGGATTTGTAGATATAGAGGCTGGATCGCCTCATCCAGCTTTCTCTTGTATTCCTGATAAGCCTGTTCGTTTCCTGTAATAAGTTTGATCAAACGGTGAGCAACTCCTTCAAACTCTAAAATCATGAGCTCAGGCACTCGTGGATGTCGGCGTAATAACTCTAATGCTTGTTCGGCCCTGGCTTGCAAAATAGGGTCTTGTGTGGCCAGCATAATATGCTGTTTGGCCTGTTTAATTTTGGCGTCAATTGTGTCATTCCCTTCGCGCTCTGCGCTGACAAGTACTCGCCCGGGCCGATAAGCTTGAGCCATCCACTCGGGTGCTTGCTTTGAGCTTATTTCCTCGACCAACTTATTAACAAGCGCGGTCAGATCCAAAGCTGAATTTGTACCCATTCTTGAAGACTCTAAAGGCTCTTTCATATTAATCCGTTCTCTTACCACCCCCAGCTTCTCTTCGTCCAAAAGACTGTGCATTCTTTCGGCAAGGGTATCCAAATCCTGACGGAATATAATGTCTTTTAGTTTTTCAAATTCATGTTCGTTTTTGCAGTCCAAAAACTCCCGTAGCCTACTTCTGTAAAGCTCAGGATCGCCAAAATAGTAGCTTACCGAAAGGTATATCTTTACGGTTTTATCCGACAGGGAAGGCCCTATATCACCTTCCCTTATTTTCTGCAGCATCGATAAACAGTTGCCTTGGTATCTTACAATATCGTATATGATGGTATTAAGATTCCATTGATCCGTTATGTGAAGGACCGCGTTCTCTTCGGAACCGGGAAATCTTACGGTGACGGATTCCCCATTTTGTCCTATCTTCACAATTCCATATTTTTCAAGTTCCGTAACAAGTTTGGCTATTATCGCGCTCTTATCTTTTGCGCCAATCTGATTAAATAGCATTATATCTATGTCGTTCTTACATTTTGATAACGGGACAAACCCCTCAAGATCAGATAAATACCGCGCGCTACCCAAAACCCGGCTGGAATGAACGCTATTAACGATCTTTTCAAAAACCGGTATATTCAAAAATATCTCGCCATCTCGGTTTCGCGTAAAAAGTAAAGAGCTGAGCCCGTTTCTATCTATAGGAGATGCATCACGCATAGACATGTCTTTCTGCCTTGCCAGGTATTCATTTTGGCGCTCCCCATCGACTTTTATGACCAGGTCAAATTTCGCCAAATCCTCTTCGTCATGTTGAATATCATCGGGTCGGATTAATTTAACATTGGTTGCAGACTCTCGTAACATTTCTGGTATGGAATTTATCTCACGCCCACCGAGCCAGATAGGATTAACCTTTGGCACCACATGGTTTCTCCCTACCATCACTAAGACAGAATCATTCGAATATTTCTTTCGTCCTTCCAAAAGTTTCCGCGTCATATCTTCATTGGATTGTTCTATTCTATCTATGGTTGTAAACCCGCCATTGAGCTGGCCATTAATGTCACCAATAAGAATAACGGGTATCTTGAAGTGTTTCAGAGCAGTTAACAACCGATATAAGTAAGGTCCTCGTATTTCGCTATTTATTCTGGTAATTTCATCAGAATATTCATTAGCTATAAGTTTATAGTATTCATCCAGAAATTCTTCTACTGAAACGGAAGGATCGTTAAGTTTATCTTCGAGTTGATAAGGTAACTCCAGCGCAACCGAAAAATTCATCGAGAGCTTTCCCATCTGTTCAACATAATCGAGAAAAAGTTCGCGATCCCAAACTTCATCATCCTGTGGCTTTAGTTCTCCGCGATGCATATCCCCAAAAATAACAATTTTATCGGATCTGAGGTAATTTTCAACTCTTGATAACGCTTCGTTTGCCTCAATAAGCTTACCAGTATCTATAGAGGGCGTGTCGTGTGTGGACATACCTTTCTGTGCTGGGCTTTCAGGGCCGGCGTTCGGCGGGGCGCCCCATCCTGCCACAATTTCTTCGATAACCAAACTATCTAAAAAGGCGGTCAGTTCAGGATCTTCGGATTCGGCTTTACGCAGGCGCTCAAACTCGGATTTCGCTTTATGGCCTCGCGTCCAATTAATACATCTATCATAGAATACCGGAGATGCTTCTTTAGTCTCATCTTCATTCTTCAGATGCTTCAGCACCTGAGCCTGTATCGCGGCGATCGTCTTTATGACCCTTGAAGAGTTCGCATCTTCTTCGAGAGCCGATCTATTCAATACTTCCAGGCCGGGCTGGCAAAGAAAAAGTTCTTTATACATCCGCATATACGCCCTCACGGCCCTTATTAACTTACCTTTGTCCTTTTGCAGAATCGCTTCTTCGATTTCAGGCCTGAATAGATGATATGTGATAAAGATTCTGTACGTTCTTTCATTGATCTTCTGTCCCCGTAATTGTCCGATCGCATCTTTAACATACGCCATCGAAGGGTCGAACGGAGAATATCCCGCCGTGTACATTTCGGTATAAAATCGGACTGGACTCGGGAATTTTTGCTCAAAGGAGATCAGGTCAGCTATATTGGCGCCGCATATTTTATCGATATAGTGAAAAATATCCTCATCTCCGTGGTAATAGGCTACAGCTCTTGCTCGACCTCTCATACCATCCCTTTTAAAATGTGTTCGTAGAATGCGCTGTGCGGCAATCGGGTAAGGTAGAGACTGAACAGATCTACGTCCCTCAGCCAGGCAAAAGAGGCAATCATTATTACAACCTTTTACCAATCGAATCGATTTGGGGAAGATTGAAAATCTTGAAGACGCCCATTGTGGGTTCTTTTCAAGATATTCTTCGGGCGATATGAAGAAAGAGTTTTTGCCGTTATTTAAGCCACCATGTTCCACCGGCAAGACCAACTGCTCGATGGCCTGCGGCAACGTTGAGCCGCGAAGCTTATTGATATCAAAACCTAGAATATCAGATGAAACAGAGCCGTCTCGTATACAGGCAAGCACCCTCTTGCCATGATCAGACAGAATGTCTTCTTTATCACCGTAAGAAGATAGCATTTCATAAATGGTCTGCGCTGCATTTCCAGAACCGAAGTTCGATGAAGGCTTAATATTAATAAACCAGACTCCCTCAAGGCCTGGACTAGAAAAATGATCTATATCATTTTCGGTTTTGATCCCGAGCTCTAATCGCTCACTGCTTTCGAGTTTACTGTCGACAAATGCCATTTTAATCCGCTTTCCGGATTTTTTAAAATTGAGGATAGCGTATTTGTAATCTTTTCCGGTAGACTCAAAGGAAGCGGCTTTAATGAATTTGGATTTTACGGTTTCTCTTTCTATCTGGATTTCATCTTGGGGTAAATTCCTGTTCAGCCTTACAATATCGCTATCTCTTACTTCTCTCTTCATGATCAGGTTTCGCAGTTCAGCAGTTACACAATATACGCTAAACATATTCTGGAAATCTAAACCGTGTTTTTCGAAGAAAGGTTTGAGCCTGGATTCTACGGCAAGAGTGGTAGTAGTTTCTAAATAATTTGAATAACTGGAAGGAACAGCCCAACTTATATCATTGGCCAGGAATAAACATGCGACAAATAGCGCTATAGCTCTAAATAGAATACTATACTGCATTTTGAAGATATACATAGTATTCAGTATAGCATATGGAGTGGTTAAGTCAATAGAAGCATAGCTATCTTTTTTAGCGCTTAACATGAATAAACCCTGAGCATGTTAAACGTTATTATAGCTACACTAACCCCTTTGGTTAATCGTTTTGATTTATTTATTTAAGGCGGGATACTGCATAAAAACACACACTTATAACAACCTTTATCCTAACTTAAGTATATCATATAATACCAGAATGTCAATAGCTAGAAGAAGATTGCTTGGAAAAAATGGGACAGTCCCCACCTCGCTTAGATTACGGTCTGGGGACAGTCCCTATTTTTTCCTACTAATCATGCTTAGTATTGATACGCGGAAAGAGTGGGCCGGACTTGCTGACTTTTATACCACTGGCAAGTTTGCCCCAGATTTTTGCGTTAGAAAATAGATTATCGGCTTTCTCTTTCACCCCTAATTGCGTGAGCATCTTTTCCGAGGTTTCGGGCATAAACGGATATATCTCTATGGCCACTATTCTTAACGCCTCCAAAAGCGTGTAGATCACCAGCGCCAGTTCGTCCTCTTTCTTCTCTTTTGCAAGTGTCCAGGGCTTTGAATTCTCAATAAATTTATTAGATAAGCCTATCACTTCCCATATCCTGGCCAGAGCGGTGGCGAAATCGAAATTCGGAATCAAGTTCTCCATTTCGTGAGCAGCTTGTATCGCTTTGGTCCTTATCTCTTCGGCTGCGGAATTATTAATTTTTATATTTGATACGTCAGGGACAACGCCCGCAAAATATTTATCCGCCATTGTGAGAGTCCTGCTAAGTAAATTCCCGATGTCATTGGCAAGATCGCTGTTATATCTGGTGATGAGTGCCTCTTCGCTGAATGTCCCGTCCATTCCGAATTGCACTTCTCTCAAAAGAAAATACCTGTACGGATCCACTCCGAACCGCGAAACGATATCGATCGGATCTACGACATTACCTTTCGACTTCGACATCTTCTCGCCCTTTATTACCCACCACCCGTGCGCGAATATCGTCTTCGGCAACTCTAGACCGAGCGCATGCAGCATTATCGTCCAGTATACAGCATGATGCCTCAGTATATCTTTGCCTATTACATGGACATCGGCGGGCCACATCTGCACAAACCTTTCCATGTCGTGCGGATAGCCTATCCCGGATACGTAATTGATGAGCGCGTCGAACCATACATATGTGACATAGTCTTTGTCGAAAGGCACCTCTATGCCCCAGCTCATCCTCGCCTTCGGCCTGGTGACGCACAGATCCATGAGTTCCTCATTCTTAAGAAATCCCAGCACTTCATTCTTCCGGAAGTCGGGTTTTATAAAGCCGGGATTATTATTTATATGATCAATGAGCCACTTCTGATGCTCCGATGTCTTAAGGAAATAATTTGACTCATCGAGTTTCTCGAGCGGACGCTTGCAGTCGGGGCAGATACCGTCGGGACTCTGGGTATGGGTCCAGAAAGTCTCGCAGGGCGTGCAAAACCATCCCTTATAATCCTTCTTATATATCTTCCCGTCCTTGTACAGCCTATCGAGGAAAGACTGTACCGTATTTATGTGATAGGCGTCTGTGGTGCGGATAAAGTAATCGTATTTGATATTAAGCTTTTCCCAGAGACCCTTAAATACGGGGACGATCCCATCTACGAATTTCTGTTCTTCGCCTTCTTTAAGGCCTGCGGCGATCGTGGCTTTCTCGATCTTCTCGCCATGCTCATCGGTGCCGGTCATAAAGAATACGTCGCGCGCGCTCTGGCGCAGGAATCTCGCCAGCGTATCGCAGGCTACCTGAGTGTAGGAGTGCCCTATGTGCGGTTTGGAATTTACATAGTAAAGCGGAGTGGTTATGTAGTATTTTTTAGACATCTTATCCCTGGAGTTTATTTATTGTATGGCACTTCTATCTGGCTTCCATCCTCAAGCTCTACCATCGCGGCGCGTCTTAACGCATTTATGCTTATCACTTTGCCGTTACCCTTCGGAGTTTTTATCATCTCTCCTTCTCGTGGAAGGCCCTTCATCAGGTCTTTATACGTACTATACTCGTATCCGAGGCAGCACATGAGCCGTCCGCAGAGGCCCGATATCTTAGTCGGGTTGAGCGGCAGGTTCTGCTCCTTCGCCATCTTTATGGTCACGGGCTCAAAATCTTTAAGATGAGTCGCGCAGCAGAGCGCCCTTCCGCATGGGCCCAGGCCTCCCAGCATCTTCGCCTCGTCCCTCACGCCTATCTGCTTAAGCTCTATCCTGGTCTTAAAAGCGCTTGCGAGGTCCTTCACCAGATCCCTAAAATCGACCCTTCCCTCTGAGGTGAAATAGAAGACTATCTTTGAGCGGTCGAAGGAGAACTCGGCGTAGATCAGCTTCATTGCGAGCTTCCTGTCCTTTATCTTTTTGGAACAGGATTCCATGACCTCTCTTATCTTCTTCTTGTTCTTGTCGACCTGGTTCATGTCCCACGGGTTTGCTTTACGTATAATTTTTCGCAAAGGCTCTTCGAGATCGGAATCGACGATCGCCTCGGTCTCTGACAATACCTGCCCGTAATCAAGCCCCCTGTCGGCTTCGACTATAACGTAATCGCCGGCCTTAAAAATCACCCCACCCGTAGAGAAATATGTGATCTTACCGGACTCTCTTAATTTTACCTGTATCACTTCATGCATATGTGCTCCTTACAACATCAATCCCAGCGCCGTCATGGCAAGCTTGGGATTAGCGTTCTGATCTAAATAACCTTGAGTCGAAATTATGCCTTTTAAGAGATTATCCAATTTCTCGAAACCTGTTTTACCCGCCTCGATTAAAACGAGATCTCTTTTGTCAATATTCACAAAATCTTGGCCGCCAGCTTTTGCCGCCAGTATGTCACGATACCATGTCAGCATTATGTTCAGGATAGCCTTCATATCAACCTTGGATACCTTGTCGAACTCCAGATCCGACAAAGTTCTGGATAAGAGCGTTTTTATTATATGTTCTCTTTTATTAAAGTAGTCTTCATCGTTCAACTCAAGCGCTTCGCTGACTCTACCGCAGGAGATCTTCGCGAGCACACGCGCCTTCACCCTATCCACATTATGCGATACAGCCAATATCTCTTCGACGGTCGCCGCATCGAGCGGAAGAAACTTCACGAACTGACAACGCGATCTTATGGTCGGAGCCAGCCGTCTGGGGTTTTCCGTTATCAGGATAAGCGTTGAATCGCCGGAAGGCTCTTCGAGTGTTTTTAAGAGCGCGTTAGCCGCTTCCTCGGTAAGGCTGTCGGCCGAGTCTACTATATAAAATTTCGTCTTCGCTTCATACGATTTTAAACCGATATCTTTTATGATAGCCCTGATGTTGTCTATCTTTACCGACGCGCCTTTCTTGTCCGGGGCCACTAAATGCACATCCGGATGATTAAACGAGTCTATCTTTTTACAGGAAGAGCAGTTGTCGCACCCCAGTCCTTCATTCGGTTCCAGGCAATTCACCATCTTCGCAAAATTGAGTGCCGTGAGCTTTTTGCCTATGCCGCCGGGACCGCAGAAAATATAGGCGTTCGCTAACCTTCCGCTACAGGCGGATCTTTTAAGAAAAGATATTGCCGCGTCATGGCCTCTTATATCTGTGAAGCCCCCGCGGGGCTTCCTCCCTTCGGTCACGTGTGGATTAAATGACATGCTTCACCTCCAAGGCCACCGCACGCCGGGTCATTTCAATAGTACCGGAGGTCCTGATAACCTTTATTCTTTTATGATAACGACGGGCAAGGTCCAGGTAGCCGGAGCGCACCCTCTTATGGTAAGCAATATCTTTCTTCTCCATCCTGTCGGTGCCTTTCCGCTTGGCGCGCTCGAGGCCCGTCAGCGTATCCACGTCAAGAAGTATCGTAAGATCAGGTTTTAGCCCGGCTGTCGCGACATGGTCCAGAATTTTTATTATCTCTATCGGAATCTTCCCGCCATAGCCCTGGTAGCTGAATGTGGCATCGCTGAAACGGTCGCAGATGACTATCTTATTCGCTTTACGAGCAGGAGATATTACCTCTTTTACTATTTGAGAGCGCGCGGCCTCGAAGAGAAAGAGCTCGGACAGGTCCGATATCTTTATGCCGTCCGAATGTAAAATAATCTCCCGTATCTTTTCACCGAGAGATGTCCCTCCAGGCTCGCGTGTATATACGCAAGCATATCCGGCGGCCTTTAAGCTGTCGTAAAGCAATTTCGACTGCGTGCTCTTGCCGCAGCCCTCTATGCCCTCGAACGTTATAAATATTCCGCGCTTTAAGTTCTTCTTCGCCATACGGTGCCGCCTTTTTCATCCTCGAGAATAACGCCCATCTCTTCCGATAACTTCTTTCGTATATGATCCGCGGTCTTAAAATCTCTATTATCCCGGGCGGTATTTCTCTCTTCGATGAGCCGAAGGATCTTAGCCTCGTCGACGTCTTGTCTGGTGAGGTCTTTTTCGAGATCGAGCGCGAGCACAGCGCCAAGGTCCGCTATGAGTTTCTTGATGGCCAATAATTCTTCTATCTCGCCCCGGGTGAAATCGTCTTTATCCTGCATCAATTTATTAGCGGATGTCACGATGTCGAATAGCGACGCGAGCGCAAGAGGCGTATTGAAATCATCGTCCATGGCCTCATCGAATTTCTTCCTGAATTCATCCCCCTCGCCCGCAGCCCGGGTTGCCGCATCCCGGAGGCCCGGGGCCGCTTTCGCGATCCTGTCGAT
Organism: Candidatus Omnitrophota bacterium; assembly: GCA_026387175.1. Classification (NCBI taxonomy): domain Bacteria; kingdom Pseudomonadati; phylum Candidatus Omnitrophota; species Candidatus Omnitrophota bacterium. The sequence goes on along the minus strand of JAPLME010000008.1, from coordinate 52,972 downwards.
CTTATCAAAAAGAATGGCGAACCTTTCCTTCTGGGCCTTCATCTCGCCTATCTTTTCTTCGGTGTAGTCGACGGGATGGCGGTAGTGCGTATTCAGGAATAACAGCTTCAGATAATCCGCGTCTTTATATTTCTTCATGAAATCCTGGATGGATATGAAATTGCCAAGGGACTTCGCCATCTTCTCGCTATCGATAGTTAATAGACCATTATGCATCCAATAACGCGCGAAAGCCTTGCCGGCTCCTTCGGACTGCGCCACTTCATTCTCATGATGGGGGAATATAAGGTCTATACCGCCGCCGTGTATATCGAATTCATCCCCAAGGATATCGGAGCTCATAACCGAGCATTCGATATGCCATCCGGGCCGCCCTTTTCCCCACGGGCTGTCCCAACAGGGCTCGCCCTCTTTTGCGCTTTTCCAGAGGGCGAAATCCAGGCCATCCTTCTTCTTCTCTCCCGGCAAAATACGGGCGCCCGTCTCCATCTTCTCTATATTCTGATTGGAGAGCTTACCGTAATCTTTCGCTTTCTTTATATCAAAATATACGTCTCCATCGGCAATATAAGCGGCCTCCCTCTCTATCAGGTTCTCGATGAACCGTATCATCTTCGGAATATACTCTGTGGCTTTTGGTTCTTTATCGGGATGGCCGATGCCAAGGAGATCCATGTCGCGATGGTATGAGTCGAGGTATTTCTTCGAGACCTCTTTCGAGGCCTCCACCAAGCTGAAAGCTGATGGCTGATGGCTGACAGCTTCTTTAGCCTTATTGATAATCTTGTCGTCGACATCCGTGACGTTACGCACAAATTTCACCTGGTAGCCCTTGTGCTTCAAGTAACGTCTTATGACATCGAATATGTAAGCGCTCCTGGCGTGTCCTATATGAGGTTCGTCATATACGGTGGGGCCGCAAACATATATGCCTACTTTATCCTTCGCTATCGTCACAAGTTCTTCTTTCTTCCTTGTGAGCGAATTATATACCTTCACGGCGCGCTTAATCTCCCCTCTTCTCCAACGTTTCGATCTTCTTCTTAAGCTCGTCTATCTCCTGAAGTATCGGATCGAGCACATGCATGTGGTCAAGGCTCACATCCAGCTTTTTTCCGTCCTGTTTCGTAACGCGTCCGGGCACTCCCACTACCGTAGAGTTGGGCGGCACATCTCTAATGACAACCGCGTTCGCTCCGATATATGAGCTATCACCTATAGTTATATTGCCGAGGACTTTGGCGCCCGCGCCTATGACAACGTTATTCCCGATAGTGGGATGTCTCTTGCCTTTCTGCAAGCCAGTTCCCCCGAGCGTAACGCCCTGGTATAGAAGCACGTTATCACCTATCACCGTAGTCTCGCCTATGACCACGCCCATGCCGTGGTCGATGAAGAACCCGCTGCCTATTTCGGCGCCGGGATGTATTTCGATACCGGTAAAGAACTTCCCTACTTGAGACAGCCACCTCGGGAAGAACGGTATTTTAAATCGCCGGAGCGAGTGGGCTATCCTGTAGAAGATTATCGCGTGAAGGCCCGAATACGTTAGCAGTACCTCGAGAAAATTAACCGCCGCGGGATCGCGATCGAAAACGGCCTTTATCTCTCCGCGAAAAGATATCGCGATAATGGCCCAGAACGCGACAAAGATCAGCAGAATATTAAATACCACATGTATGCATACGGTCATATTGTCACTCCTTCTCTTCCAGTGTCACTACGGCATATGCGGATATCGCTTCGCCTTTGCCTATCGCGCCGACGCCTTCGGCGGTAGTTGCTTTTATGTTAATCCTATCTTTAGCGACACCCAATACTGCTGATAATACCTCGACCATCCTGTCTCTGAACGGAAATACCTTCGGCTCTTCGGCAAGTATCATAGTGTCAACGTTATTCACCACAAAGTTTTTCTCTTTAACCATTATAAGCACTTTTTTAACCAGTTCACCGCTGGATATGCCCTTGTATTTGGGATCGGTATTGGGAAAATGCTGCCCTATATCGCCGAGGGCAAGAGCGCCCAGCATCGCGTCCGCTATCGCGTGCATAACGACATCACCGTCCGAATATCCCAGAAGCCCCTTAATATACGGTATTTCAACTCCCCCCAGAAAAAGTTTCCGTTCCTCGACCAGCCTGTGTATATCGTAACCTATGCCGACCCTCATAATAGCGCCTCCGCTAATCTCAAGTCCTCTTTCGTGGTGATCTTCATGTTATTACGCGTTCCGATTAAGATTTTAACCGGCATTCCTAAATGCTCCACAAGGCCAGCGTCGTCTGTTATTTTGGCCTTATCCGTAGTCGCGTAAGCTTTTTTTATGATGTCATATTTAAAAACTTGCGGCGTCTCGGCGCGGAATATTCTGTTTCTATTAAGCGTCTTCTTTATAAAAAGCCTCTTGTCAACAAGCTTGACCGTGTCGGTCTCAGGCGTCCCCACAATGCAGGCGCCGAACTTTCGAGCCAGCCTTACTGATTCGGAGATAGCGGTATCATCTACGAACGGCCGCGCGCCATCATGAACTATCACTATATCAAATGAGGGGCCTATCTTCATCAGGCAATTTTTCACGGATTCGAAGCGCGTCTTGCCGCCAATGACGATACCGCTCACTTTGCCGAAACGGTATCTTCTAACCAGGTCCTTGAATCTACCAACACAGGACGATTCGGAGGCTATTACAATCTCATCTACCGCCTTACATCTTTCGAGCGCTTCGAGCGTATGCGCTATAATGGGCTTTCCCTTCAGAAGAACAAAAGGTTTCTTGGTCTTGAGGGCCAGTCGGCTGCCGTAACCGGCAGCCGGTACTATCGCTACCGTCCGAGCTAAGCTCATCTCTGCTTTCCGCTGCCGGCCTTTGCTGGATCTTCAAGTTTCGCGAATATCATTCTACCGGCGGAGGTCTGAAGCACGCTCGTAACAACGACATTGACAGACTGAGATATTAAATGTTTGGAGTTATCGATCACGATCATAGTGCCGTCATCGAGGTAAGCGATGCCCTGGTTATGCTCCTTGCCTTCTTTGCTGATCCTGACTTCCATCACCTCACCCGGCAGCACCACCGGCCTCAGGGCATTGGCAAGCTCATTTATATTCAGCACAGTCACGCCCTGCAGTTCAGCAACCTTATTCAGGTTGAAATCGTTGGTCAATACTTTGGCTCCAAGAAGCTTCGCCAATTTAACGAGCTTCGCATCTACTTCTTTTACATCAGGAAAATCCTCTTCCTGGATACGCACATCGAAATCAGTGGACTTCTGCAGCTTATTCAATATATCGAGGCCTCGGCGCCCCCGGTTACGCTTCAAGGCATCCTGCGAATCGGCTATCTGCTGAAGCTCCCTCAGAACAAAACGCGGGATAACCAGCCTGCCCTCGATGAATTTAGTATGCAGCATGTCGGCAGCCCTGCCGTCAATAATAACACTTGTATCCAAAAGAATTATATCGTCTTTCTTATCCTGCCTCACAAATTTGACATAGGGTATGATCAGATTGAATTCATCCTTCCCTCTCATCGCGATCACCATACCCAGATAGCAAAAGATTAATATCATTATTATCTGCAGCGATGCGAATAGTTCTATCGACATCGGGATAAGACGAAGCACGCTTGTCACGATCCACGCCATGAAGAACCCGAAGATGAGTCCAAAGACCGCAGCGGAAAGGTTCCTTATCGAAAGCCTTTTCATGCCCAGCTCCAGCAGAATTATCGCGAGAGAGCCGAATCCTCCCATACTGGCGCCCATATAAGAGCCTTTGGCGCTAAAACCTGTTAACAGAGACCCTACATAATAACCTACTATACAGCTCAAGAATACAAAGAATAACCTTAAAAATGTTATCGTCATGCTCTCTCCTAGTTTATTCAGCCGTATTACAAGCTAAGTGCCGATGTCTCTGACATCGGCCCTTATTCTCCCCTTGGCCTCGCTAACAGCTTCCAGGGGTGTTTCTTAAGATCTTCGCTGAAATCTTTAAAATTCGTACCCGTAGATTTAAGATCACTGCTGAAATCTTTAACGTTACCCATGATCGATCGCAGATCATTATAAACTCCATCCTCGACTAAAAGCTTACCTATCGTGCCCTCGCCGTTTTCAAGGCGCTTCACTATAGTTGTTACGGAATTTGAGAGATCCACCAGATTCTCCGTAAGTTTTTCCATGACTACCGGATTCTGCCCTACGAGGACAGCCCCGTCTTTCACAAGGCTCGCGCCCGGTGTGCCGGGGTATATCTCAAGATATTTTTCGCCAAGGAGGCCGAGCGTATTTATAGTGATCTTGGCGTCCTCTTCGATCCTCGCGTCAGATTGTATCCAGGCGCGCACCTCGGCATATGACTTTTTTTCCTTATCGCTATATACAACATTCACGCCGTCCACCCTGCCCACGCCGACTCCGGAGAGCCTTACAGGAGCCGCGGCCCCTATACCGCTCGCGAAATCGAATTTCACGGCTATCTTATAACCTGTTTTCGACAGGTTGATGTCGCCGATCGAAAAAATTATCAGAAATCCTATCACGACGCCCGCTAGTATGAACGCGCCCACCTTAATTTCAAATGCCTTCGTCGTCTCCATTAATACCTCCGAATTTTACCTCTCTTTTAAATGGTACGAAATCGGTTAATCGAAATCCATACCTTCAGTTATAGGCCCTTTACTGGCGCCGGTAATGAATTGTTTTACTACCGGGTCCTTAGTGTTCTTGATCTCTTCCGGGGTACCGACAACTATTATCTTGCCTTTGTACAACATCGCTATCCTGTCCGCTATCTTGTAAGCGCTCGTCATATCGTGCGTAACGGCGATCGACGTTACCTTCAGTTTATTATGAAGATCCACTATCAGGTCGTTTATCGCGTCTCCCATTATCGGGTCGACGCCGGTGGTCGGTTCATCGTAGAGCATTATCTGCGGCCATCTGGCAATAGCGCGCGCCAGCCCCACCCTTTTACGCATGCCTCCGGAAAGTTCGGCAGGTTTCTTAGCCTCTATCCCCTTAAGGCCGACAAGCGCAAGGCACTCTTTCACCCTTTTTCTCATAGTCTCGCGGTCGGTGGTGGTATGTTCGATCATTGAGAAGGCCACATTCTCAAATATGTTCAGTGAATCGAATAGCGCGGCGCCCTGAAATAACATTCCGAACTTCATACGCAAGGCGCTAAGCTCTTTATCGTCCATCTTCGTCACATCTTTACCGTTAACCAATATCTGACCCGAGTCGGGCTTGAGAAGCCCTATGATATGCTTTAAGAGCACGCTCTTACCGCAACCCGAGCGCCCTATGATTACGGTCGTCTCCCCCGTATTTATAGTAAGGTTTACGCCATCCAGCACCTGATTGCCGTCGAAAGACCTGTGAACGTTTTTTATCTCTATCATATTTCCCGCATTACCTTCCGATAAAATAGAAAAGCGCCGTCATGAAACAGTCGGACGCTATTATCAATATGAAGCTTACGACGACGCTCGCCGTAGTGGCCCGGCCCACGCCTTCAGCCCCTCCTTCGGTCTTCATACCTTCATAGCAGGCCACTATGCAAATTATTATCGCGAAGACAAGGCTCTTCACGAGCCCCGTCCATATATCTTTATATTTCAGCGGATCCCACGTATTCTTCATATACATGGCATGAGATACTCCGAGCTTGTATACACCTACCAGGTATCCGCCGACAATACCGATGAAGTCAGCATACAAAGTAAGGATCGGCGCCGTTATCACAAGGGCCATAAAACGCGGCACGACAAGGTACTTTACAGGATTTGTCGCCAGAGTTTCGAGCGCGTCTATCTGTTCCGTCACCTTCATGGTGCCAAGCTCCGCGGTGATCGACGCTCCGACCCTTCCCGCTATGATAAGCGCCGTCAGGACGGGCGCCAGCTCCCTGGTCATCGAAAACGCGACCAGCGAAGCCACATACATCTCGGCCGCAAAACGTTGAAGCTGATACGCGCTCTGAAGCGCAAGCACCATACCGGTGAAAAGGCTTATCATTGAAACTATCGGGAGAGAGTCCACGCCGATCCTGGACATCTGCTCCACTATATGGCGTAGCCTCAATGGAGGTATCGGGATCCAGAAGAGCGTCTGCCCCATAAGCACCGATACGCCGCCGGCGTACCTTATCATATTCAGGAACCTGCGGCCCAGCATTCCGGTAAATCCCGATGCTTTCGACATAATATTTTTCATCTTTAAAATTTGTCCTTATGTTCGAAACCGAAAAAATCTTTATCCTGCCCTACCGTGACCTTGATACTGTCATTGGCCTGCAGATTGTAATCAAAATGCACCTCATCCGAATCCCTGAGAGACTCGTCTATTTTATCCTCTTTTACGAATTTTTTATACCCAAAACCGAAATGCCCGACCAGATTCTTCTTCATATTAAGCTCCTGGCCGTCTTTGTTCTTCGTTGAATTCCATTCGTCCCAGGTTATCGCCGTATCATCGGTGACAAGTTTTACGTTATCGAACATATTATCCTTACCGAGACGCCTTAAATCAAGCTCGCCCGCGAGAGCAAAGTATCCGCTATTTCTGGTTATCCTGGAATCCTCTATCTTTAAAAACGGAAGTTCGCCGTTCAGGGTTGCTGTCATATAATCGAAATTGAGGCCCCCTATCGTTCCGCCTTTTATATCGAAATGGGAGGTCACCTTCACCTTCCTGAGGGGCCCCTTGAGCTCAAATTTGCCGCTCATTGTGCCGGTAAGCGCCGATGTCGCCTCTTTCTTGCCGAATGTCAGCATGAGCCAGCTTAAGCTGACATTATTGGCCAAAAGCGTCAGCTCCATATCTCTCGGATTCTTCAGAGAGATTTTTCCATAAGCCTTAAATACCTCTCCAAGACTAAGGTCTGTCACCTCGACAGAATCGCGCATGATCTTATAGCTTGTCTTGATATCGATAAACGGCTTAAAGTTCAATATCAGATTATGAGCTTCAAACTCGCCCTCTATACGGTCCAAAGCATTCGTATCTGAATTTTTTATAAATTCATTCTTTAAAACGGCATCGCAGGCTATATCGAACCCGGATACCTTCAAGTGGTCAAATTTAAAATTCACTATAAACGTGCTATCGGCAGATATGGTTCCGAATGCCCTGACCGATCCCATGCCGGGTCTGCCGGGCTTGATCTCCGCGTAGAATTTACCATTCTTTATGTAACCGCTGAAATTTATCCTATCATCGTGAAACAGGGTCAGGTACCCGTCGATCCTCGAATCGCTGAGGTCTCCATGTAACCCGACGAACCCTTTTACGTCGCCGTTCTTAACCGAGAACTTCACATACGTCGTGGAATTTTTATCCAGAAGCGGCGACAACTCCGAACCGCTCACTGCCCTTATGACGTCTTTAATATAATAGTTGGTACGTATGCTGTCTATCGCAAAACTCTGAGCGAATTGTGAAGCGTCCATCCGCTTTATCCGTATATCGTTCAGCACTATAGGATGAATTATGCCTCCGTCTATCGATCCGATGGAGAAGCTGGCCTTGCCTCCGAGGGCGTCTTCAACCTTAGCTTCCGCAAGGCTCTTCAGCTGAGGGATCAGATCCTCGACTCTGTTTTCAACGAATACAGTAAAGCATATAATACAGAGCAGTATTAAGATTACCTTGTAGCGTCTTCTTGTTCTTATATGGCGCATGAGCAACTACCTGCTTCAGCTTAAGTCAAATACCAGATGGTCCACCTTCGCGGATATTTTAACATTACCGCCCTTCTTGAACGTGCCTTTTATTATCTCTTCGGCCATGGGATCTTCCAGAAAACGCTGTATCGTCCTCTTTAACGGGCGAGCGCCAAAATTTCTGTCGAATCCTTTCTCGATAAGGAACTCTTTTGCTTCCTGGGTCAGCTCTATCGTGATGTGCTGTTCTTTCAAGCGCGATTCGACATCCTTTACCTCAAGCTCGACGATCCGGATGAGGTCCTCTTTCGTGAGCGACCTGAAGACTATTATGTCATCGACCCTGTTCAGGAATTCGGGTTTAAATGCTTTCTTGACTTCGTCCAGAAGCCTCTCTTTCATCGACTGGTATGTCACATCCTCGGCCTGAGACTTAAACCCTATAGAGCCCTGTTTCTTCAGCATCTCAGCGCCTATATTTGAAGTCATGATGATAATGGTATTCTTAAAATCAACCTTCCTGCCGAAAGAATCGGTAAGACGGCCTTCCTCGAGCATCTGCAGAAGTAAATTGAATACGTCGGGATGAGCCTTTTCTATCTCGTCCAGCAGCACCACGGAATAGGGCCTTCTCCTCACTTTTTCAGTCAGCTGCCCGCCCTCCTCATATCCGACATATCCGGGAGGCGCTCCGACGAGCCTTGAGACATTGAACTTCTCCATATACTCGGACATATCTATCTGTATGATAGCGTCTTCGTCGCCGAACATGAACTCCGCGAGGGCGCGCCCGACTAAAGTCTTGCCGACACCGGTCGGGCCAAGAAATACGAAAGAGCCTATAGGCCTTCTCGGATCTTTGATACCGGCGCGTGAACGTCTCACGGCATGAGCTATCGCCGATATGGCCTCGTCCTGGCCTATAACGCGTTTATGAAGTATCTCTTCCATCTTGAGAAATTTATCCTGCTCCTTCTCCTCCATCCTGACTATAGGTATGCCGGTTATCTTAGAGACTATCACCGCTATATCATCGCCGACCACCTTCGGCTCAAATTTTCCTTTAGACTCTTTCCACTCCCTCTTCGTCTTATTTAATTCATCCTTGATCTTCCTCTCCTCGTCCCTGAACTTGGCCGCCTTCTCAAAGTCCTGATTCTTTACAGCGGCCTCCTTTTCCTGATGCACCTTCTCAGCCTTCTCCTCGATATGCTTAACGTCCGGCGGAGCCGTCATAACCGATAAACGCGCTCTGGCGCCGGCCTCATCTATGAGATCTATGGCCTTGTCCGGCAGATATCTACCGCTTATATACCTGTCTGAAAACTTAGCCGCCGCCTCGATCGCCTCATCCGTGAATTTTACGCGGTGATGAGCTTCGTATCTGTCGCGCAAGCCCTTTAATATCTCGATGGTTTCATCGACACTCGGCGGTTCGACCATGATCGTCTGGAACCGTCTTTCGAGCGCCGCGTCTTTTTCAATATGCTTCCTGTATTCATCGAGCGTGGTGGCGCCGATGCATTGTATCTCGCCCCTTGAAAGCGCGGGCTTCATTATATTGGACGCGTCGATCGCTCCCTCCGCGCCGCCGGCTCCGACAAGCGTGTGAAGCTCATCTATAAATATGATGATATCTTTAGAGCGCTTTATCTCGTCCATCACCGCCTTGATCCTCTCTTCGAACTGGCCCCTGTATTTCGTTCCGGCAACCATCAGCGCAAGATCAAGTATAATTATACGTCTCTCTCTAAGCGTCTCGGGCACTTCTCCCGCTATTATCTTAAGGGCAAGCCCTTCGACTATGGCGGTCTTTCCCACTCCCGCCTCTCCCAGTAGTACAGGATTATTTTTAGTGCGCCTTGATAATATCTGTATCACGCGCTCTATTTCGTTCTTTCTGCCGATGACCGGATCGAGTTTATCATCCTTGGCGAGCTTCGTCAGGTCGCGGCCAAATGCGTCAAGGGCCGGGGTCTTCGCCTGCGAAACTTTCTGTCCCATTTCATATCCCGGGACCTCTGAGCCGAGCAGGTTCATAACTTCTTCTCTGACCTTATCGAGCTCCAGCCCTAAGTTCATCAGGACTTGAGAGGCAACTCCCTCCCCCTCCCTGATAAGCCCCAGCAGCAGATGCTCTGTTCCGATGTAATTATGTCCTAATGACCTGGCCTCATCTATGGCAAGCTCGATAACCTTCTTAGCCTTGGGCGTGAACGGAAGGTCTCCTGAAACAACGGTCGCGGGGCCGGGCTGCACAAGCTTTTCGACTTCCAGCCTTATCTTGTCGGGGCTCAATCCGAAGGTTGCCAGCACCGCGGCGGCAACTCCTTCGCCTTCCCTTACCAGCCCCAGCAATATATGTTCCGTCCCTATATAGTCATGATTGAACCTCTTCGCTTCCTCTTTGGCTAGAAGTATCACTTTTCTGGCTCTCTCAGTAAAACGATTGAACATCGGCATCTTTAGTTATCCTCCGTAATAAAAATTATTTGATCTTTTCGCGAATCAGGTCCGCGCGTTTTATGTCGCGCTCACTGGCGTTCAGGGCCTTGCCTTCCAGCTTCTGCAGGTGCGCCGGCTGGGTCAGGATAAAAAGTTCGTTGATCATCCTTCTGTCCAGATTTTTTACCACCCCAAGGTCTATGCCCAGCCGTATCGCGGAAAGTAGCGTTATCGTCTCATTGCTCGAAATTATATGGGCGCTCTTTAACGTCCCGTAAGCCCTCGACACACGGTCCGTGAGGGCATCTTTACTCTTCAGGATAAGCGACTTCCTCGTCATCTCCTCCCTGTAGACCGTCTGGTTTATTATCTTGTTTATGCTATCGATCAAATCTTCTTCGGTCATTCCCATTGAGGCCTGATTGGATACCTGGAATATATTTCCCGTCGCCTCGGTCCCTTCCCCGTAAAACCCTCTGATATTAAGCCCAAGCTTCCCGATCGCCTGAAGTATCTTATTTATCTGCCCGGCGAAGACCAGGGCCGGAAGATGAAGCATCACAGACCCTCTTAAGCCCGTTCCTGAATTGGTTGGGCATGCCGTAAGATATCCCCATTTCGGCGAGTAGGCATATGGCAGCCTCTTAGAAAGTTCCGTATCTAATTCGTCCGTTATCCTCCAGCACTCCATCAGGTTTAAGCCTGACTGTAAAATCTGTATCCTTAAATGGTCCTCCTCGTTGATCATTATGCTTACGATCTCTTTGGGATCCACTATAAGGCCTTTATATTCCGCATCTCTGGCATGCTCAGGACTCATCAGGTGGCGCTCGACCAGAAAGAGCCTGTCCACCTCGCTAAGGTCCTTAAGACGAAAGAACGTCGCGTTCTTCAGAAAGTTAACGGAAAGGGCCGCGTCCTTGACCTGGTTCAGCACATCCTCAAGCTGTTTCGGGTTCGCATGGTTGGAGAATGGCGCCTTTTCGATATTTCGCGCCAGACGCGTGCGCGACGACATCACTATATCCGAGTTGGGGCCGGTGCCCTTAAGCCATTCGCTATCCTGTCTTAATAAATCATTTATCGTTATCATTTTTAACAGCTTTCTTATTCTCCAGATCCCTGATCATATCTCTGAGCTTAGCGGCCTCCTCAAACTCTTCAGCCATTATAGCTTTCTCAAGCTGCACCTTCATTTCCTGCAATGTTCTTTTTTCTTTTACGTTCTTTCCTACCATGAGAGGAACCTTTCCGACATGGCGATTTGCGCCATGTATCCTTTTTAAGAGCGGGTCCAGCTGTTTTTTAAATGCCTCGTAACAATCTCCGCAGCCAAGCCTTCCCACCTTTTTAAAATCCTGATATGTGAACCCGCAAACAGGGCACTTTACATCATCGAGGACCCCGGGCTCAAGATTCGCGCCCATGTCCGCAAGGCCCGCAAGGAGATCGCTCATTCCAAAATGCTCTTCCATCTCCGCGCCCTTCTCTTTGGCGCAAGCTTCGCACAGATGGAGCTTGGTCATCTTATCGTTCACTATCTCCGTAAGATGTACTGTAGCCTCATTTTTACCGCATATATTGCAGAGCATTTCGCCGCCCCTCTCTTAATATTTAACTCCGTCCGTTTTAGTCAGTTTCTTAAACTCCACCATAAGCTTCAGCGTTTTATCGCCGGGTTTGCCGCCGTTGATCCTGCGGCCATCTATGGCAATAACGGGGATTATCTCCGCGGCAGTGCCCGTAAGAAAAACCTCCTCTGAGTTATAGAGGTCATCCATCCTGAGCATCTTCTCGCAAAACGGTATATGTATCTTCTGCGCCAGGCCTATCACTGCGTCACGCGTTATCCCCTCGAGAGCGCCCACGCTCACTGGAGGCGTCAGGAGCTCGCCGCCACGCACAGCGAATATATTGTCGCCCGTGCACTCGGCGACATAATCGTCGTGCGTCAGCATTATCGCTTCCTCGGTGCCGGCCTTTATCGCGTCGATCTTCGCCAGGATGTTATTCAGATAGTTCAGGCTCTTTATCCTGGGATCAAGAGACCGCGGAAAATTACGCCTTGTAGCGGCCGTCACTATGGACAGGCCTTTCTGGTAGAACTCATTCGGATAAAGCGCGATCTTATCGGCAATGATAAAGATAGTGGCTTTCCTGCATTTTCTCGGATCTAGCCCCAGGTCTCCCGGACCTCTGGTGACAACGAGCCTGACATAACCGTTACTCAGATTATTTGCCTTAAGGGTCAGGATGACGGCCTCGATCATCTCTGTCTTCGTCATAGGAATCTTAAGCTGAATGGCATCAGCGGATCGATATAGCCTGTCGATATGCTCATTCAGCCTGAATATGAGATTATCATAGATGCGTATCCCCTCGAAGACACCATCCCCGTATAATAGGCCGTGGTCAAAGACCGAGATAACGGCCTTCTCCTTTTCCACCAGCTCACCGTTCATATATATTTTCATAGCGTAATTTCCCTAATATAATATAGTCTAATTATTATATATAACGTCTAATATTAAGTCAATGGCGAAGGCAAAAATTACTGGGCTAGCTGACGATGTGGCCATCCTTGAGACGGATGATTGAGTCTGTGCGTTTGGAGAGGTTTTCATCGTGAGTGACAATTACGAGCGCGGCGCTGGACTTTGACTTTATATCGAAGAGCAGCTGATAGATAGATTCGCTGGTCTTTGAATCTAGATTACCTGTCGGCTCATCGCATAACAGGACTTCGGGATCGTTTATGAGGGCCCTCGCTATCGCGACTCTCTGCGATTCGCCGCCGGAAAGCTCGCCCGGCCTGTGAAAGGCCCTGTCCCCCAGCCCCACCGACTTCAATATCCCGCGGGCTTTCTCTTTCACGCACTTGCCGCCTATCATGGCGGGAAGCATCACATTTTCAAGAGCGCTGAATTCCGGCAGGAGATGGTAAAATTGGAAGACAAAGCCGACGCGCTTATTCCTGATCTTTGCCCTCTCCTTATCCGAGAGTTTATATATGTCGATGCCGTCGAGCGTGACATTACCTGTGGTCGGAAAGTCCAATCCGCCGAGTAACTGTAGAAGAGTCGACTTACCCGCGCCGCTTGGGCCTACAATGCAAAGAGACTCAGTCCTTTTTATCTCGAGGCTCACCTTATCGACAGCCCTGACGCACTTCGTCCCGGTCATACAATAAGACTTTGAGACATTATGCGCCCGGAGTATGATATTACTCATATCTAAGCGCCTCCACAGGTTGGAGCTTCGATGCTTTGTACGCAGGGTATATCGTGGCGATCAAGCTTATCAATATGCTCGATAGCACAATAAGCTGTATATCACACTGCTCAAGCTTCACCGGAAGTTTATCGATATAATATATCTCTTTCGGAAGGGTAATAAATCTGTATCTCTTCAATAAATAACACATTCCTATGCCAAGGCCGGTCCCCAATGATGTCCCGAGTACCCCTATGAATGAGCCCTGAAGAGCGAATATAGCCATCACATTGAAATTAGTCGCGCCTATCGCCTTTAATATTCCAATATCTTTGGTCTTCTCAAGGACCGTCATAATAAGAGCGCTCGCTATATTGAAACAGGCGACCATGACGATAAGCGTAAGTATTATGAACATCACCGTCTTCTCGAGCTTGAGCGCCGCGAGCAGATTCTTATTCATATCTACCCAGGTCCGCACATCATACGGGAGCCCCAGCATCGCCTGAAGCGCCCTCCTCGTACTATCGACGTCGTCGGAGTTATCGACTTTGATGGCCACTCCACTAACGATATCCGAGGCAACGCCTGCAAGGCCTTGAGCCTCCGGAATGCTGACATAGGCCAGGTTCATATCATAATCATACATGCCGGATGTAAATATTCCGGAGACCCTGTAGTTCCTGCCCTCGACTTTAAATGTCCCCGGGAAGGCTATCTTTTTCAGATCGATCGAGGACGGCGCTATCAGGGATATAAAATCGCCCAGCTTAACACCCAGCTTATCGGCAAGCTCGCTTCCGATAACTATGCCGCTATTGCCCAGATCGAGAGACCCCTTCTTCACATAGTCACCAAGTTTATTTATCCGGATCTCATTCTTAGGTTCTATGCCTTTAATGATAACGCCTGTGACGCTTTCGTTATGCCGTATGAGCGCCTGGGTATTTAAAAAATACGCGGCGGCCCTGACATTCCTAGTACCAAGAATCTTGTCGGTGAGGGCCTTTGAAGGAGTGACCCCATAGTCGGATACCACTTCCAGGTGAGCATACGTGCCTATAATCTTCGACTTCAGGTCCTCATCGAACCCGCTCATAACGGCTATCACTATTATGAGCGCCGCCACTCCGATGGCAACTCCGAGTATGGATATGAGGCTTATCGCGGATATGAACTTCTCTTTATGCTTTGAAGTGAGATACCGCAGGCTTACCAGAAGCTGCCAGTGAGTCGACATTAAATCTCCTAAAATTTTCCGGGAGCGAGGGGTTTTAATTGCGGGAAAAGTATCACATCCCGTATTGATAGGGAATTCGTAAGTATCATGACCAGCCTGTCTATGCCTATACCGAGGCCTCCCGCGGGAGGCATACCGTATTCCAGGGCCGTGACAAAGTCCTCGTCAATGACCCGCCGCTTATCGTTGGCGGCAGCGAGGTCCTCCATTAACCTGCTCCTCTGTTCGATCGGATCGTTCAATTCAGAATAGGCATTCGCTATCTCCATACCGCCCATATAGAGCTCGAAACGGTCCGAGAGCGCGGGGTTATCGGCCTTGGTCTTAGCCAGCGGGCACATTTCTTTAAACATATCTACGACAAAGACAGGGTGGTTATGCGCTTTGGGCTCAACCAGTTCACCCACTATATTGATCACCTGGGTTCTCGAGACCTCTTTTCCTTCTATCTCTATGCCTTTATCTTTGAGCTTCTTTATCCACATTTGCGGCGGATCTTCCGGGGCTATACCGAACTCCGCTTTCATCAGCTCCGCAAAGGAGACTTTCTCCCACTTCGAGAGATCGATGACCTTGCCGCCATATTCAAGCTCCGTCTTGCCCAGCACATCACGGGCAAGCGAGGTGATCATATCTTCCGTAAGCTTCATCATGCCCGCGCAATCGGAATAGGCTTCATAGACTTCGAGCATTGTGAATTCAGGGTTATGTTTTATCGAGATGCCTTCATTGCGGAAGTTCCTATTGATCTCGTAAACCTTCTCGAATCCTCCTACGAGAAGCCTCTTCAGGTAAAGCTCCGGAGCTATCCTTAAGAAGAGATCTATGTCGAGCGCCTCGTGATGGGTCTTGAAAGGCTTGCCTGCCGCGCCGCCGGCTATCGATTGCATCATCGGCGTCTCCACCTCTAAAAAGCCCTTCGAATCCAGGAATTTGCGGATACCCGCTACTATCTTTGAACGGGCGATGAATATATTTTTAACATCATCATTGACTATAAGATCGACGTAACGCTGACGATACCGCGTCTCGACATCTTTAAGGCCGTGCCACTTCTCCGGAAGCGGCCTCAAGGATTTCGATAGTATCCTGAACTCTTTTACAACGATCGTAGGCTCTCCGGTGCGCGTCTTAAAGGTCTCGCCGGACACTCCTACGAAATCGCCTATATCGATATTGTTCTTTATTGAGGCGAAGTTATCGGCTCCGATGGTGTCTTCTTTTATATACGCCTGTATTTTGCCTGAGGAGTCTTTCAGATCATAGAACATGCTCTTGCCGTGCAGCCTGACCGCCATTACACGGCCGGCCGCGACAATGGTCTTGCCTTCGACAAAGTCAGCCCTCAAACCCCCGATATTCGCAGTTGTCTGGAATTTTCCGCCGTATGCGTAAACGCCGGAATCCGTAATTGCCTTAAGTTTCTCTTTCCTCTGCCTTACCAATTCATTCTCTTCTATATCCCCTATCATACCTTTCCCTTTGCCCTCTCATGCTCATGTTCATTGCCTGCGGGTACCGCAGGACGACGCCTGTCTTTTTCCCCTTTTAATATATTGAGAAATATCCTGACTATCTTCGGATCGAATTGTATCCCCACGTTCTCTTTTAATATCTTCATCGCCTCTTTCTTCGAGAAAGCTTTTCTATAAGGCCTGTCCGAAGTCAACGCCTGGTAAACGTCCGCTATCGATATTATTCTTGCGCCCACGGGGATCGACTGGCCCTTTATACCCATAGGGTAACCGGTACCGTTCCATTTTTCATGATGATAAAGAATGAGCGGTATTATATCTTTCATAAACTGTATCGGCCTTATTATATCAGCCGCGATCTGCGGATGTTTTTTAATCTCATCAAATTCTTTTTTGGTGAGCTTGGATCTCTTCAGCAGGATCTTGTCGCTTATGCCAACCTTGCCCAGGTCATGCAATATTGCAGCCTGCCTCACATGGTCTATCTCTTCCTGTTCGAGCTTCAATGCCCTCGCTATCTGGGTCGCGTAGTGGACGGTGGAATCAGCGTGCTCGCCCGTATAATGGTCCCTCATCTCGATAGTCTTGGCAAAAGCGAAGATAGACTCCATCAGGCTCTGCCTTCCGCGTTTCGTAAGGCTCGATATCTTCTTTTTGAGATACTGGATATCGGTCGGCTCGCTTTCGACAGGTACGTGTTTTTTGCCGTTCTTAGTGTCTATCGAAGAAAATACTTTGTTCCCGCCGGCCTCCTTCGCCTTGTCCAGCAGCTTCTCGGCAAGATGCACGAGATCCATCCCGTTCTCGATCGGGTCATCCGGATATGATGCCACCGCCATACTCATCCTGATCTTCACGGAATGTTTGTCGTCGCCGAAATTGTAGATGGATAACGCTTCCATGAGCCTGTGCGCGAGGGCAATGGCCCTTGTCCTGTCCGCGCCGGAAGAGAGTATTATAAACTCTTCTCCCCCGAAACGCACCACTATGTCATAGCGGCGCACCATCTTTTTCAGCTGAGTCGCAAACTGCTTCAATACCATGTCGCCGAATTCGTGGCCATAAAGGTCGTTGATGGACCTGAAATAATCGATATCTATCATTACCACCGATAGCGGATGGACGTAACGCTTGGCCCGATAGAGTTCCGGCTCTATCGCTTCCATCAGATAGTGGTGATTATGCAGTCCTGTCTCGAAGTCTTTCAGGGCAAGCTGGCTCAATCTCTTGTTAGTCTTGGTAAGCTCTTTATTGAGGGATTCCCTTTCCTTCTCGATAGCCTTGCGTTCCGTAACATCGTTACCGAGAAACATGCTGCCTATTATCTTGCCATAGCTGTCGCAGATTATCGTGGAAGACCATGACATCGTCTTCGTACCGTTCACCAACGTCGCTATCTCGGTCTCGAGATCTTTTATATTTTTACCTGAGGGTATTAACTTTTTTACAAAATTAATAAGCCTGCCCCTCTGCTTCGGATCCGGATATTCCAGCTCCCATTTTTTCAGATTACCTATGATCTCTTCTCTTTTAAAACCGGTGATCTCCTCAGCTTTTTTATTCCACAGCAGGGTCTTCCCTTCCTTATCCACAACCTCTATCCATATATTCGCTTCGTTCAGAAGATTCTCATAAAACATCTTTTGCCACGCGAGCTCTTCCTGGCTCTTATTACGCTGCACGAGCATATTGGCGTTCTCGAGCGCTACGGCCGCTCCAGCCGCCATGCCTTGAAGCATAAAGACATCCTGGGCATCGAACTGCCTGGCATCCTTCTTGTTATATAGCTCCAGGCATCCGAGCAGTTTTCCTTCCCTGTTCAATATCGGTATGCTGATCAGGTTATGCAGCCCGAGCATCTCCTTAAATTCAGGAAGCACGCTGGGATCATGTTCAACGTCATTGGAGATATACGTCCTCAACGACTTTGTTATGCATCCGCACAGGCCCTCGCCGGGCTTAAATGTATAATCGACAGAATAAATTTTGCCATCCTTGTGGTATTCTTTGAATACCACATTATCGCCCACCACCACTCCCGCCGTTCCGGCGGTGGCATCGACAAGCTCTATAGCCGCGGCTATCAGCGTTCTCAATATCGTCGGCACTTCCAGGATCGCGTTAATATGCTGGCTGGTGCGCGAAAGGATCTCGAGCTGATAGTCGCGCCTGACCAGCTCTTCCTCCTGGGCCTTTCGTTCTGTTATATCCCGGGCGGACGCGAAATTATATTCGTTGCCCTGGAACTCAAGATAATTGACAGAGACCTCCACCAGAAATGTAGTGCCATCTTTCCGGCGATGCTGCGTCTCAATAAGGAAGGAACCGCGATCTTTGATCTCTTTCCAATGCCGCGGCCAGACATCTCCGGAATAACTCGGATCTATATCGGATACGGTCATGGCCAATAACTCTTCGCGTGAATATCCTAAGGATGTGCACGCCATATCATTGACATGCAGGATCCGGGCATCCGGACCTATCCAGAATACAGAGCTGCCGGAACGCTCGATCGCGAACTGCGCCATCTGGTTTATCTCTTCCGAGCTCTTGCGCTCCTCTTCGACGCTTATGGCGTGCGCGATGAAGCCCATTATCTCTTTGTCTTCATCCGAAGGCTCGATATCCTGCTGGTATACCACGCATAATGTGCCGATATATTCGCCGCCGACTTTTACGGCCTGCCCGACATATGTATGGAGATTGTAGCTTCTAACGTTGGGATCGGTCTCGGCATACCCGCTCTCCTGAAGATTGCTTATAACGGTTATATCATCGGAGCCTTTCTTAATAACATCGTAACAGATATGGCCCTGAGCCATATCCATCTCCTGAAACCCGGGCGGCACGTTCCATTGTCCGCATGAATGCAATGTTTCGCCCTCGAGCCTGTTATACATGGCACAGTCGGCGCCCATGATCTCTCCGCACAAGGCGGTAAGCTTGTTAATGTTTTCAGAAGGGTCGGGCCCGAAGCTCAGGAATGTCTCGTGTATCTTCTCCCATCTCTCTTCCGTATTTTTACGATCGGTGATATCGCGCACAATCGCCAGTATCTGGTATTTTCCGTTTATTACGGCCCGTTTCAGATTGATCTCCACCCAGAAGAGCCTCTCGGCCCTGTCTTTCGCGACCCATTCAAACAGCTGCGGCTCTCCGCTGGAAGTCTTATTTATTACATTGATCATGTCTTCCTGTGTATACGGGCTCTCGCCAAGGCTCAAGTCTCCTATGCTGCGGTGCAGCATCTCATTCTCACTGTACAAATACATCTGGCAGGCCTTCTGGTTGACGTCTATTATTCGGCCCGTTTCTATGTCTTGGATGAAGATCGCGTCATTTGCCGAATCGAATATGGAACGATAACTCTCCTCCGACACAACCAGGGCCTTTTCAGATTCCCGCCTCTCTGATTCGATCTCCGCGGTGTATAAAGCAAATCCCAGATCTCCGGCCAATTCGGCAAGCAGGCTGACCTCCTGTTCGTCAAAGGCATTAGGGTGATCGGAATATACATTTATGACACCGTAAATACGCTCCTCCATGACTACGGGCACTGAGACCATAGCACGATAACCGCGTCTTATCGCCTCACCCCGCCAGTTCGCGAAACTTGGATCGGTGGCAATATCGTTTGCTATAGACGGTTTTCTTGTCTTTACGGTTATACCTGTAGGACCCTGGCCGTTCGGTGAATCATCCCAGGTGACATGAATACTTTCAAGATATCCATCATCAAAGCCCGCGCAAGCAGCAGGCTTTATCTCAAACGTCCCATTTTCGATCAACCCTATCCATGCCAGACGGTAATTCCTGCTATCGACCAATATACGGCAAGTTTTTGCGAGAAGTGCGCTCCTGTCCTTTTCTTTTATCATAAGCTGGGATACGCTGCTGATTGCTCTAAGGATGGAGTTAAGATGTATTATCCTGGCTTCGGCCTTCTCGCGGTAGAGCACATCATCCCGAAGCCCCAGATTTCTGTTCTTGACTTCCAGGTTGTTATAGCCCAACTCCGCGATTAATGAGGCTATCCTGCCAAGCAATGAAAGGACTGACTTGAATCTCTCGCTCGTAATAACACTTACTTTATTAACGGCTTCCAGGTATCTCTCAGTATCGTATCCGAAAACTCGGGCCTGCTCTTTGAATTTTTCAATATCGGGCTTATGAAAAAAGACCTGCCCCGCGAAAAGCGTCGCGATATGCTTGTCTTTAACTATTATAGGCGTCCCGCCGTCCACCAACCCGTTATCGCAATACTCGATGTTAATGTCGCCGGCTTTTTTCAGTTTACCGCTCAAAGCCAAATTGCTCTTAAGGCAGGCCTTGGCCGATTCGGGGTTGGCTCTATGGAATTTTGTGCAGATATCCGACCATGCCGTAGCTACCAGGATCTCCTCATCCGGATATGAGTTAAGCCCTATCGCGACTCCGGTCAATTCAGACAGCATTTCGAATATAGGGCGCAGCCCTTTAATGTCGACAAGGTCCTTTATCGAATATTTGCCATCTACCAGATATTCGTTTAAAGGCCCTGAATCTTTATTATCGGTATCCGCCAATGTGTGGCTCCTCTTGCGTTTTTAGACAATCCGCCAATATTACAGTAATTATACTATATAAACGGAATAAGTCAAATGATGGGGTAATTTAGCCGATTATGTTAAATTGATAAAAGATTAAATTTATTTGACTTTTTAGCATATTTTATGCTAAAGTGCCATCATGGACAAAGACCCTTTTACCAGCCAATTCGTTAAAAAATACGTAAAACTCGTATATACGGCTATTGAAAAACGGCTGAGAGGATGCGGCATTACGCTGGGTCATGAAGAAATACTGGATATCCAGCAGGACATCCTTGCCTCGATATGCGCAGGTAAGAAACTCAATAATGTCAGGAACCCTGACAGTATCCCTTACTGGATTGCCATAGTATCGGGCAATGCCGCGATGCAATATATGCGTAATAGGCGGCGCATAGAACCTGAAAAGATGGTCTCTCTGTCTGATAAGATAGGAGAAACTGAGCTCATAGAGCTTATCCCCTCTTCCGGTCCGACTCCCCCTGAAGAGCTGGGCAAGGATGAGCTTTCTGAAAAAATAGACGAAGCTATGGAGAGACTGCCTCCCAAGGAAAGGCTCATTATAAAATTGAATCTCCTGCATGATAAAAAATACGAAGAGATAGCCGATATATTAAACCTGCCAAAAGGGACTGTTTCCAATTATATAAAAAGGGCTAAGGGTAAATTGAAGAAACATTTAGAGGAGTTCAAATGATTATTTTAAAAAAGTTTGCAATCCCTTTGCGGAAAGCCCACGGGATGCAAATTATTTTAAAATAATTTGCAACAATTTTGGCCTTTTTAGCGTCTTTATATATGGAGGATATATGGTCAATCTGAATACAAAAATAACCGCGCATCCTGCAGAGTATGTGCTTGCGGATTTTCTTGCCGGAGGCCTGTCGAAAGATAAGCGGGAGCAGCTGGAAAAGCACCTAAGCTCTTGCGATCAATGTCTGAATATAATCGTGGCGGCCCATGAAGCTGTTACTGCATTCGACAAAAAGAGACCATTTAAAAAATTGAGGGAAATTACTATGAAAAAAATAAATATTTACCTTCTGCTGGCCATAATATCATTCTCTTTCTCATTCATAACCCCGCGATTTTTTATACAGTTGCTGGTAGCTACTCTACTCTTGGGCATGAAGTGGGTAGCGGACTCGAAATCTACCAGAATGCTCGTCATGATATATGAAGCGTGGAAAAGAGACGGCGCAAGAGGCGCAGGTGACGCCCTTGAGACGCTTGATATAGACCGCAACAAGAGATCATAACCCATAAAACCCGCTCCTCTGCCCTGTCCCGGGATAAAATTATTTTAAAAAAGTTTGCCCCTCGGCCACTTAGATGCGAGCTCGGGACAAAATTGGAATAAAATATTGTTGAGAATTTTGCAATCCCTTTGCGGAAAACCCACGGGATGCAATTTATTTTAAAATAAATTGCAACAATTTTGGCACTTTCAGCGTCTTTATATAGTGGGAGCACGCAATGCGCTCATTTGAAAGGAGGTGAATCAAATGGTAAAGGAAGATCTGAAGCTTGCCGTAACGCGCATACATAAGCTGGACGGCGAGGGTGCCACAAAAGCTTTCTGTGACATGTCGGTCATGGATAGCCTGGTCATAAACGGCCTGAGGGTGGTAGAGGGTAAGGACGGCCTCTTCGTGAGCATGCCTCGCGAGGCCGGTAAGGATGGTAAGTGGTACAACACCGTCATCCCGTTAAGCCGGGAGATCAAGGACGAGATAGAAAAGGTGGTGTTGGAAGCCTACGGAGGATAAATAGATGGGCCGGGAGAAAAAAGAGATAGGAAGCCTGGGCGAAAAACTTGCCTTGGAGTTCTTAAAAGCTAAAGGCTATAGAATTAAGTGCGTAAATTTCAGAACGCCTTTCGGCGAACTGGATATAGTGACAACACACGAAGGTTCAATAGTCTTTATAGAAGTAAGAACCAGGACTACTTCTTCTCTCGGCCCACCCTTCCTGTCCGTGACGAGGGTCAAGCAGGCTCATATCATAAAAAATGCCCTGTTCTATTTAAAAAGATACGGACGCGTCGATTCAAGCTGGAGGATAGATGTGATCTCTGTGAAATTAGACTGTCAACACGCATTGGAGAAGATAGAACACATTGAAAATGCTGTAGAGGAAATTTATTACTAATAAGGAGAGTGTCGATGATCGCGAAAATATATTCAAGCTGTGTTTTAGGGATCAATGCCTATGAAGTTACTGTCGAAGCGGACATCGGCGGAGGGTTACCGGCCTTCAATATCGTGGGCCTGCCGGACACCGCGATAAGGGAGTCCCGGGATCGGATAAAAGCCGCGATAAGAAATTCGGGGTATTCATTTCCGGCTAAGAAGATAACGATAAATCTCGCACCGGCATATATAAAAAAAGAGGGTGCGGATCTCGACCTGCCTATCGCCCTATCGGTGCTTTTATGTGAAGGCGTCATCGAATGCGCGGAGTTGAAAGAATATATATTCTGCGGAGAGCTATCTCTGGACGGTAAGCTGAAGTCGATAAAAGGCGCCCTTGCCATTGCCCTGGGACTAAAATCTATGGATAAGACGAATTTCATCCTGCCAGGCCATAACGCAAAGGAGGCTGCTGCAGTAAAAGATATCGAGGTCTACCCTGCCAGAACGCTTAAAGAGGTCGTTGACTTTATAAACAAAAAGATCGAAATAAAAAGAGAGTTTTCTAATAGCGAACAACTATTAAAGAGAAATTCAAAGTATAAGATAGACTTTCGTGATGTAAAAGGCCAAGAACACGTCAAGCGCGGGCTCGAGGTCACGGCTGCCGGCGGACACAACGTCCTCTTAATAGGCCCTCCCGGCTCCGGAAAAAGCATGCTTGCTAAAAGGCTGCCCACGATCCTTTCTGAGATGACGATCGAAGAGTCGCTCGAGACATCGAAGATACACAGCGTGGCCGGGCTGATTCCGACAAATAGAGTCCTTATGGGCACCAGGCCGTTTCGCTCTCCGCATCATACTATATCGGACGCCACGCTTGTCGGGGGAGGAACTAATCCAAGCCCCGGGGAGATAAGCCTCTCACATAACGGCGTCCTCTTTCTAGATGAGCTTCCGGAATTCAGGAAGAACGTACTCGAGGCATTAAGGCAGCCTATAGAGGAAGGCTCGGTGACCATAGCAAGAGTCGCCAACACACTCACCTACCCCGCCAAGTTTATGCTTGTCGCGGCAATGAACCCCTGCCCGTGCGGTTACTTCACGGACCCGAAACGGGAATGTCACTGCTCGCCGATGCAGATACAGAACTACCTCTCAAAAATATCAGGGCCGCTTCTGGACAGGATCGACATACACTTGGAGGTCCCCCGGCTTAAAATGGAGCATCTTACGGAAAAGCGCCGTGGTGAGCCGTCGGAAGAGATAAGAAAGCGTGTAGATAAGGCGCGGGAGATCCAGAGATCGCGTTACAAAAACGATGGCCTATATTTCAACGCGCGCTTGGAATCTGCCGAGCTTGAAAAATACTGTATGCTCGATAAAGAGAGTGAGGAATTGCTAAAGCTCGCGATCCTGGAGCTCGGCATTTCCGCAAGGGCCTATGACAAGATCTTGAAGGTATCGCGCACTATAGCCGATCTGGACGGAAAAGACGTCATCGAAGCACATCATATCTCGGAGGCGATCTCTTACAGGAGCCTTGACAGGAATCTGTGGGGGTAACCTGGCAAATCTAACCAGGTTAGAATAGCTAAGAATAACTACTTATCACTTGACCATAATTTCTTTGTATTCCAGACATATGACCAGCCGACTGGAACGGGTTTTCCCAATACTGAATTGCTTGCATCTTTTACCAGCGGATGAAAATTGAGAGTTGGATGAGGTGAGTCGGCTATCACAAACCATGATATTTTATTCATAGCTATCTCTTTTATTACATTCTCGGCCTTCTGCTCCCCTTTTATTATCTCTATCGGGCATCCTTTCCAATAATATAAGAATACTGCGCAGACAGGCATGCTCCAATAAGCAAATTCCGTGATCATCAATCTATCGTCGTCCTTCATATGTTCATTGAGGTAGCAGGCAAGCTTTTTCGAGGCGTCTGCTCCCGGCCAACCGTTCGGATGCGTTTCCATATGATATTGCGGATATGAGAAGGCCAGTCCGGTATAAAGAGTGTACATAAAAGATAGGATCAGGATCGCTAAAATTAATCTCGATCTTTTCGTCATCTTTATTAAGAGCAGCATCCCTGCGCCGGCGGCCATTGCCAGAGCCGGGCGGGCGGATAAACATAGCCACGGGGCCTTAGCCGTGATGAAGAAAGAGCTTGGAATGTATACGGCCGCTACAATGATGAGCGGTATGCCCCACCTGAATTGCTTATTATGGAATATCAGATATAAAATATAGAATGCTCCTATTATGAAAAAGAGAAGCATTGCCGCTCCCAGGTCCGGCAGTAATTTCTTGAAATAATATATAGGGGAATTTGCCCACAATGTATAATAATCTGTTGCTTGAAAATAAATTTTAAAAACTGTTTTGGTGAGAGAGCTAAATAATATATACCACCATGATGTAAGGATAAATATCGTCGCGCACATTACCGTAATCTTTTTTATAGTGATCCTCTCTTTCAATAGAAACAATATCGGCACGACGGCAACGATAAAAAATAGCGCGCTCTCCTTACTTAATAAAGCGAAGGAAAGCGCTATGGCGCACCAGAAGAATTTTCTCTTTAATAATAGTAAAATGGCAAGGTAGCATAACACCGATGCCAGGCCGTCCCTCTTTATCCATGTGTCATAGCCTATTGACGCGGGCATCAGGCTCAATAAGAGCCCGCTCATCCATGCGTATTTCCATCCCCCTATCCTTGCGCTCAATAGATAGGTGACTAATAACGTCGCATATGAAAATACTAAGGAAAGCGACTCCAGCCTTATATCGAATCCCGCTTGAAACGGCGCGAAGAACCGCGCGAAAGTCATGTAAAAAGGAGGGTGGAAAAAATATCCCCAGTAGAAAGGATCCGCTTTAGCGTTACTCAGGAACGCTCTCAATGAAAGGATATTCCATGCCTCGTCCCACATCAGGAGATGGCCTAATGTTTTAAGCCTTAGGAAGAGAAATATAGCGGAGATAAGAACGAAGCCTATCAGGAGCTTCTTTTTATTTGATGGGATACCCATGTTTTATCAATATACCATGAACTATCTACAAATGTCGAAACGATTACGCGAACTCCTGGACTCTGTAGATAGCCTTAAGTTTCTCGTAATCCATTGGCTGGGCGGGAGGAATAAATATGTATATATGGAGCTTATCGTCTTTTACAATCTTTATTGGAGTATTATCGGGGATGGTTTCTATGCCTACGGATAATTTTAGAGCAAGTGTTAACATCTCCATCAGTCGGATATATATATATTCGTCGGTTGCAGGCTCCTGCTTACTAATTCCTACTACAACGTTCTTATCATCCCTCAGTGGCGCAAATTCAGGCAACTTGACCGTATCTTTTCCAGCTAACACGATTACTTTCGCGTTTGACTTGCCGTCTCTTGTTTTTTCAGTATTTATTCGGCCAGGCAGATTGTTATCTTCGTCGACAATGAACGGTATACCCTTTGATTCACAGTAGTTACGTATCGAGCTTATAAGCGGGTTAAGGGCATTGTACTGAGTTTTTCCCTTCTCATATCCTCTCATCCAGTCTGTACCTAGGGCTATTATAAGAGGCTGGCTTTGTGGTTGTGCCTGGATGTAGTTAATGATATCTTGGAAGTTTGTGGAGTGAATGCTTTCGGATTCAGGCGATGCAGGAGCGGGCGCCGCTGTAATCGCTAAAGCTTCCCGCTCACTTTCAGTTAATGCCGCATATGCTCTCATGTGCTGCCCCTCTATGTTTCGTAAAACGCTTTCTACGTTGACGTTCGATCCGATTTCGTGGGAGACCTCTTGAAAAATACTCGCAAATACGGCGGTATTAAATTTGCCTTCACTGAATGTCGGAGGCAAAAGCCGGCCGGCAATTAAGTCATCCCGCGAAAGAGGAAGGCGCGAGATTGCCCAGGCCGCGGATTCTTCTATCTTCATGATATCAAAATTTTCCAATGTAGGAGGAGCATCTCTAAGCGCCCGAAAGATCGCAGGGAAAGAATAGCTGTTATTAAAAGTGCTTCCCTGGGGGTAGCCAAATGCTCCCGTGGCGATGAACCTAATATTCGGCATATTTTTCAACACGGCAGGATCCGCTTCAGGCTTAGGATTCGCTCCAAGGAAAACAACGCTATCTTTATTCATGCCTTCAAAAACCTTCTCCTTGCCCCACAAATATCCCGGCTCGGCTAATCCTATAAAAGCATCGGCGCCTTTAAGTATATCTTCCATATTATTCCCCGAAAATCCTTGAATATTAAGAGCCGCCATTTCTGACTTCTCCCCGTTTATGTCCGTCCTGCCTGAATGCAAGGCGCCTTTACTATCCAACATTATTATATTCCCGCCATTTTTTAAATCGATGCCAAATCCTAAACGATGTAATAGTCTCGCTGTCGCTATCCCGGCTGAGCCCGCACCAGCTATAACAATTTTCATCGCACCTATATTATTTTCTCTGCCAGTCTCTCTTGCCGCGCGTAAAAGCCCTCCCGCAAATACAATGGCCGTGCCATGCTGATCATCGTGAATGGTAGGGATCGCTGAACCATTCAAACGCTCCTCTAAGCTAAAGCAGACAGGCGCGGCTATATCCTCTAGCATGACAACTGTTTTAAGCCCTTCCTTCTGCTTCACGCGCTCTACATAGCTTTTCACGGACCCAAAGACTTTATCCTCAATCTTTTTAGCCAGGAATGCCCGTTTCTTGGGATCTCTTTCTTTTTTGTATAGTTTCCACAGCTTCTTTGTGTCGACAAAGGCTATGTCCGCGTCGACTCCGCCGAACCACTTAAGGAGCATCCTCTTGCCCTCTGAGACAGCTCGCATAACATGAGGCCCTTTTGTCCCCATACCTAAAACAGCAGAACCATCCGAAAAGATAACGATCTTCCTAATCTCCTTATGAATGACGGGAAAAGATTTAGGTGTCACTCCGAATAATTCTTCTTCCAAGGAGGGGTCCTTTTCAATGAGACGGCAGACTTCACCCACGCCCGGGCTATAAACCGTCTTCATTATCTCAACGGAGTCCACCGGCACGATCCCCAGATGCATGAATATTTTAACAATCGAAATATACTTTTTCATAAACATATCAGGCACAGATGCCCCATTGGCAGCAAACGCAGCAGTTGGTGGACGAGTATTATCAAGTTCTAGTTTCACGAGAAATTCTTCTATAGCAGAACGTACCATAGGATCGTATAATTTATTCACGCAAAGATTTAAGGCATCTTTAAGGAAAGTTGTCGTCTTGGCTTTGTCATAACCAAGGCCCTCATATATACCTTCTAAGATAGGCTTAATATCGTTGGGGATTATAGATTTTATACCGAAACCCTTTCCATAGATATAAAATTTCACTATGCTATGTATAAAAAGCGCGGGGTTATTATATTTGGGTCTACGTTCAAGGATATCGACAACGACAAATTCAGGTTCTTTACTTATGTTCCTATACATGATATTTGACGGGTTAACATCTATAGGATACTGAGTATAGCTGTTACCATTTGACAGATATCTTACGACTTTCATCCATGTAGCCGTTATTTTTCGGATTTCTTCACTGTTCAGGCCATTTTTCGCGCCTGCGTGGACTGTCGGGCCTTTTATCCATTCCTCATAGTAAATGTCATCAAACAGTTCACCAAACTCGGGTGCGAAGCCCATCCCTTTGAGCCCCTTAAATACTTCAGCTTGATTCATATTGGATGTTCTTGCGCTTTTGACAGCCATTTCGAAGATTGGCCTATTGACATGAAACCCTGTGCGGTTTGTAACCCCATCGATCAGTGATAATTTTATCCTGAACACTATTCTTTCAGACGCTCTCAAATATTGAATATTTACAACGGCAATTTCTTTATATGTTATGTCACT
Source organism: Candidatus Omnitrophota bacterium (assembly GCA_026387175.1). Lineage (NCBI taxonomy): Bacteria > Pseudomonadati > Candidatus Omnitrophota > Candidatus Omnitrophota bacterium. The sequence continues at coordinate 24,307 of JAPLME010000008.1, read as the reverse complement.
GCCTATATTTTTTAAGACAGCCTCGACTCTTCCTGGGTCTTCTAAAAATTTTATGAGTTTTTGACGTATGGGGTTACGGTCTTCTCTGAATACTTTGCCTTTTGGATTCGCCCAACATATTTTATAATCGATATTATTGACGCGTCCGCGTTCTATGACGGGAAATGACTCTGCCTGTGATTTATCTTCGAATGATAAAGCTGTAGATCCTACATCCGACTTGCCGTCTTCGGATAACAGAGGAGCTTCTATGCCGACATGTTCCGAGAGTGCCGCACCTTTACCTGATGTGAGTTGCGGCAAAATCTTCGGCTTCTTTCGTAAAACAATAAAATCAGCCCCTACCTCAAATACATCTCTGGATAGCTCACCTTTGTCATTAACGGGTTGCGCCAATGATTTCATATCAGGGCTCATCAGAATATCTTTATCGATACCTAAATCCACCTCTTCATACTCTCCGGTTTTTATCAACCAGTCGCAGTATTCCATATCTTCGTTAAATGCCACTATATGGTCGCCGGCCTTAAGCAGTTTATCGCACAGCGGAATCAAATACTCCCTACATGTTTCTGCCGCATTAAGCGACCATTTAGGATTAAATCCGTATTTCTTCAGCCATGAGACCCCCTTAAGGATCAAGGCCGTATGGTCCTCGCCGGAAATTCTATTTCTATTCACATGGCTTATTATCCCATTTATATCGAGGATATCGTCTTTTTCATAGATCAGAGAATTACGTATAATGGAGGGATCCACTCCCGCGGCATTGTACACTTCAGGCTTTGTAACTTCAATTTCATGAAACATGTAGTCGATGTAATTCCCGCTATTTATACCGACGGTCCGGCAAAACTGGGCGGGGAAAACATCTATCCCCATCATTGGATATACAGCTATGCCGTCTAAAATACCCAGGATAGCAAGTATCTTGAGCCGTATAACATAGTTTTTAATGTGATCTTCAAAATATACTTTCGGAACTTGCCTGATTTGAGATTGTAATGCTTCAACTGCTCTATGCATTACCTCTTCTTTCTGAGCATCAGTTAAACCCGCAAGAATTTCACGTTTTCTTTCGGGATGGGCTATCAGCCTTTTTACAAAAGCAGTTGTATATTTTTCTGTCCTCACATAAACTTTCGTTCCATCACTCATTTCTAAGAAGTTGCCACCGCTTTGCAGATTATAAACAAGCTTATGTATTATGACACCATTCTCTGTGACGGGGAGGCCAAAGCCTACTATCTCTCCATCCTCCCTAATCTCCTCTATGCCATCAATATCGTATCCTTGGAGCAGCATTTCAGATTCACCGGATCCATCGCGGATATGGCTCTTAATGACAGGGATCAGAATGCTTTTTGGGTTTTGGAGTTTGTGATCTCTGGCAAGTACCAGCATCCTACCGATAATGTAACCTATATCAATTAGCGCCCATCTATCACGGAAAGCGCCCTGGAGTTTTGTAGCTAAGGGCGGGGCCAATACAGATTTATTGGCCTCCTGTGAAAGCAGGAGATTCCCGAAAGCTAAGTCATTGATCACAAAAATAGAGACTACAATTGATATTGTAGCTCTATATAAAAAACTATGGCCTTTCCTGGATATTAACATATGTAGAGAGATTATATCATATATTTATGTTAAATTAATAGAAAGATAGCTATCTTTTTTCTGCCTAACATTGTTGAGATTGCTTCTCCCGCCTATAGGAAAACTGCGGGCGGGATCGCAATAACGACGGGGGTAATTCTGGTGGCTGGGCCGTTACAGTTTTTTGATTTGAGGCACAGCGAGGGAAAATAGATACAGAGCAGCAACCAATATACATAGATATGCAAATAGGTCACCGTAAATCGTATAAAACGTCCTTGTATTAGTGAGGACAATATCATCAACTTTAAAGCCATCGACAAATGTACTCTTGCCTTCAGAACTCACCGAGCCGGTGATCCTGCCCTTCTGGTCTATGAAGCAGGAGACTCCAGTGTTGGCGGCCCTTACAACGTTGACCCTGTTCTCCACGGCCCTGAATACGGAACTTTGAACGTGCTGATTCGGCGCGCACGAATTCCCGAACCAGGCGTCATTGGTGATATTTACAAGAAAGTTGGCGCCGTTCTTCACAAACTGTCTGGAAATCTCAGGAAATATATCCTCAAAACATATCAGGGCGGCGAACTTCACCTTCTTTACGAGCTTCCAATTATAATCGTCGGTCTTCAGGTTCCGCTGCACGATAAATTTAAAGACCGTATATTCTTTGCCGGGCGAGAAATCCCCTATGGTCGCCTTTGTGAATTTTTCTACAAATGAAAATATATTCTTAGCCGGAATGAACTCACCAAAAGGAACGAGATGGATCTTATCATAACTGTCCAACAACTTTCCGTCTTTATCGAATAGCGTGGCGCTGTTGTAATAGACATCTTCGCCGCCGGATCCCTGTCTTGGCTCTCCGACCAGCAGGGCGGCATGTGCACTTCTTGCCGCTCCCGTAACCCGCTGAAACAGGTCTTCTTCTGTCTCAAGAAAACCAGGAACCGATGACTCGGGCCATACGATAAGATCGGGAGAATTTTTTGCCGCGGCCGCGGTCAGCGCCTCGTACTTATCTATTATCGACTGCCGGAACGCGGAATCCCATTTTTCATCCTGAGCTATGTTACCCTGCACCACGGCGACCTTAAGCCGCTGGCCCGTAAAGATATTATTTAACCTCAATACACCGTATCCGGCGGCAAGAAATACGAATGCAAGGGCAATAACTGGATAAAGCGTCGAGTACTTCCTCTTCCGCATGTCTTTAATAGTGAAGAATATGGCGGTGTTAACCAGGACTATAAGAAAGCTTACGCCGTAACTGCCCACGGTATCCGCTATCTGTATCATCGGAAGATTGTGACTTTGAGAGTGGGCCAGAAGATTCCATCCGAAGCCGCTAAAGACATGCGATCTGAAATATTCAAGCGCCGTCCATACAGAAGGGATCACAAATAACGATAGGTGCGATGGACAGGAAACGGCCGGCGAAATAATAAGCCCGAATATGCCAAAGTAGACAGCCAGGTATAAAATGGCCGCTACCATCCCGGGGAGAGTTACATGTATCAGCCAATATACGGTCCCGAAGAAAAACAACACCCCGGTAAAATAGGCCGCCGCGAATGCCCTTAACGGCTTTTGCCCTTCGACAGCGAAGAATAGCGGCACAAGGGCCGCCCAGGCAAATAACCATAAATTGTAATCAGGGAATGATATTATAAGCAGGGTCGAAGAGAGTGTGGCAAGAAATATCCGCATTCCTATCTTCCGCAGCATTTTTTGTATTTCTTTCCGCTCCCGCACGGGCACGGATCGTTTCTGCCGACCTTAGGCTCTTCTCTCTTGAAAGGGACGGTGTGTTGTTCCGGCAACTGCCCTGAATAGTTCGCGGCGGCTTCGGGATCAGCTTGTGCCAGTGAATCAGCGAACTGAGTCTTCTCTTCATGCATAAGCTGCTGTTTCGAGAAGTCAAACACCGAAGACTCCTTCTTTGTTTCCTTTACGGCTTTTACTTTGAAAAGATATTCGACCACCTCTTCCTTAATACGATTTATCATGTCCATGAACATATTGTAGCCTTCATGCTGATACTCTATCAAAGGATCTCGCTGGCCGTAAGCCCTTAAGCCTATACCTTCCCTCAAAGCATCCATGGCGTAGAGATGGTCCTTCCATCTCGTATCGACCACTTGAAGCAATATCATCCTTTCGAGGTATCTGGCCATCTCCGGACCGAGCTCCTTCTCCTTCTCTTCGTAAGAGGCTCTTAACTTTTCCAGCAAAACATCCCGTATCTCCGGGACTCTCATCTCTTCGAGATTCAGGCCTCCTGTCTTAAGCGCGAATCTTGAATCCAGATATTGCCTAAATCCCTCAAAATCCCAGTTATCGGCGCTCATCTTCTCATTTACATATGTCTCGAGCGCGCCATCCAGGACCTCTTCCATTATCTCGTATATATATTCTTTAAGGTCATCGCCGAAAAGCACCTTGCGGCGCTCATCGTAAATTACCTCTCTCTGCTTATTCATCACATTATCGTATTCGAGAAGATGTTTTCGTATTTCAAAGTTATGCGATTCGACCCGCTTCTGGGCGGTCTCAATGGCCTTCGTTATGAAAGGATGCTGGATATCCTGTCCCTCTTCCATCCCCATCCTCTCCATGACCGCCTTTATCTTGTCCGAGCCGAATATCCTCATAAGATCATCTTCCAATGAGAGGTAGAACCGGCTCGAGCCCGGATCGCCCTGTCTGCCTGATCGGCCGCGCAGCTGATTATCGATGCGCCGAGCCTCGTGCCGTTCCGTGCCGAGCACATGAAGGCCGCCGAGGTTCGCGACCGATTCGCCCAGCACAATATCCGTGCCGCGGCCCGCCATGTTGGTCGCGATCGTTACGCTGTATTTCTGTCCGGCCTTCGCGATTATCTCGGCTTCCATCTCATGGTACTTCGCGTTCAGCACATGGTGCGGCACGCTCATCCGCTTCAACAAGCCGCTCAAGTGCTCCGACTTCTCGATCGAAATGGTTCCGACCAGGACCGGCCTTCCGGCCTGATGAAGCTGGGCTATCTCATTGCAAACCGCGTTAAATTTCTCCCGCTCCGTTTTATATATGACATCGGGATGATTGGCCCTTTTCATCGGCCTGTTGGTCGGCATCACCACTACGTCAAGGCCGTATATCCTTCCGAACTCGACGGCCTCGGTCTCCGCAGTACCGGTCATACCGGCAAGCTTCTTGTACATCCTGAAATAATTTTGAAATGTTATCGTGGCGAGGGTCTGGTTCTCCCTCTCTATCTTCACGTTCTCCTTAGCCTCAACAGCCTGATGCAGGCCGTCGGACCATCTCCTCCCCGGCATAAGGCGCCCGGTAAACTCGTCGACGATCATAACTTCGCCGTCTTTCACGACATAATCGACGTCTTTCTCATAAAGCGCATGCGCCCTTATGGCCTGCCTTATGTGGTGTTCCCACTCGGACTGGATATCCTCATATAGGTTCTTGACGCCGATCAGATCCTGGCAGCGGACCACTCCCTCTTCGGTAAGGTTGACCGTATGGTTCTTTTCGTTCACCACATAATCTATGCCCTTCTCTATATCGAGCCCTTTATGTTTTGCCTCGATCTCTTCCTTGTCGGTTATCGTCTTGCCTTTCAATTTCGGCACTATCTTGTTGATTATATAATACTTATCGGTGGATTCTTCGGCCGGCCCCGATATGATGAGCGGAGTCCTTGATTCATCTATGAGTATAGAATCAACCTCGTCCACTATCGCGTAATTTAAAGGGCGCTGAACCATGTCGTCTTTATGTATGACCATATTATCCCTGAGATAATCGAAACCGAACTCGTTGTTCGTTCCATATGTCACATCGCAGGCATAGGCCTCTTTTCTTGAACGCTGGTCCATATCATGCTGTATGGTCCCTACGCTCAAGCCCAGAAATTCATAAATCGGCCCCATCCAGTTACGGTCTCTCTTGGCCAGATAATCATTCACCGTGACTACATGCACTCCTTCGCCCGTAAGCGCGTTCAGATAGACAGGCAGCGTCGCGACAAGCGTCTTTCCCTCTCCTGTGGCCATTTCGGCAATCTTCCCCCGATGCAGGACCAAGCCTCCCATCAGCTGCACATCAAAATGGCGCATCTTGACGGTCCTTTTAGATGCCTCGCGCACGACCGCAAAGGCCTCGGGTAGCACCTCTTCGAATATGCCATTCTTAACATCTCTGTACTTACGCCTGAATTTCTCCTTCTCACCCGGTGATGTCGCCGCCTTGTAAGCGGCGTCAATCTCCTCGAGCTCTTCTCTCAAGTCTTTATACTTCTCCGCTATCTTTATCTTAAACTCGGCCGTCTTATTGCGGAGATCAGTATCGGATAATCCCGAGACCGCGCTCTCCAGCGAGTTTATCTGTTCGACGACCGGCCTGACGTCCTTCAGCGCTCTCTCGTTCTGTGTGCCGATTATCTTCTTCAATATAAAATTTACCATTTTCGCCTCTAATTTTTCGTCATCTTAAGGTATGCTTCTATGAAATTATCTATCTTCCCGTCCAAGACGGCCTGCGCGTTACCCGTCTCGCAATCCGTCCTATGGTCCTTAACCATCGAATAAGGATGCAGCACATAAGACCGTATCTGGCTTCCCCACGCTATCTCCTTCTTTGCCTCGTAGGCGCTCTCGATCTTCTTCACTTTCTTCTGCCTCTCCCTTTCGTATAATTTCGCCTTCAGTATCTTCATGGAGACCTGCTTATTTTTAAACTGCGATCTTTCATTCTGGCATTGGACAACGATACCGCTGGGTATGTGCGTGATACGGACCGCAGAGTCTGTTTTGTTTACATGCTGTCCGCCCTTGCCGCCGGCCCTGTATGTGTCTATTTTAAGATCCGGCTCTTTTATATCTATCTGGATATCGTCCGATATCTCCGGAATTACGTCGACCGATGCGAACGAGGTATGCCGCCGTTTGTTCGAATCGAACGGCGATATCCTGACAAGGCGGTGGACACCTGATTCCGACTTCAAAAGGCCGAAAGCATAATCCCCTTTTATCATAACGGTTACGCTCTTTATCCCCGCCTCTTCGCCCTGCATCTGATCTATCGTATCTATCGTGTAACCCTTTCCTTCAGCCCATTTATAATACATCCTGAGGAGCATCTCTGCCCAATCGCAGGATTCCGTTCCGCCGGCTCCGGCATTTATGCTGAGTATGGCATTATTTCTGTCCGCATCCTCAGAAAGCCAGCTGTTAAACTCAAGGCGGTCGAGCTTCCCGGAGAGCTTCGTCAACTCGTCCCTGAAATGTTTTAAAGACTCCTGGTCGTCCGGCCCGGCGATGCTTACGATCTCCTTTATGTCTTTGAATTCATTTGCTATCTTAAGGAAGGGATCGGCTGTAGATTTGAAGTCCTTTAAATTCTTAATAACTTCTTTGGCATGCGCCTCATCATTCCAAAAATCGGAGCCGGATATCTCGGCCTCGAGCTCTTTTATCCTCTTATCTTTAAGGTCGACGTCAAAGATAACCTCTTAGGTTATTCAGCTTCTCTTCGATCGTCTTGATGGCTTCTTTCAACTCTTCTATCATTTGGGCGCAAATCTCCTTTTCGATGATTATAACAGCTTAAACAGGCTCAAGTCAACGCCTTCACGCTCCAGCATCTTACGCTTCAGAGCAGGGCCTTTAGCGAACCCGCCTATGGAATGGTCCGACCTCACCACCCTATGGCACGGCACGATTCCAGAATACGGATTCTTATTGAGGGCGTTACCAACCGCCCTTGACGAGCGGGGTTTTCCTATTCGTGCGGCAATCCATTTATACGAACGGGTTTCGCCTTTTGGAATATCAAGGGTCGCTCTGTACACTTTGCGTTCAAAATCGCTTATCATCTATGCCTCCTAAATCCCGGTAATATCTTCCGTGAGCGAACATGCTTATGGTATGTGATAGCAAAGCGATGGGCCTCATTGCGTATGCGCTCCAATAGGTGCAGCGCCTTGGAATCTCTCGGCAGTATTATCGGGTCGGGCCTCTCTTTCGAATATATATGCTCAAATTCTTTCGCCAGACCGATTATCGGTATATCCGAGAGCCCCAACCTCGTCAATTCTACTGACGCAGCAGCCAGGTGGCCCTTGCCGCCGTCTATCAGGATAAGATCGGGCAATCTCTTGTTTTCATTAAGCAACCGAGAGTAGCGCCGCCTTACGATCTCGCGCATCATCGAATAATCATCCACTCCCGTCACATTTTTTATCTTGAACCTTCTATACTCGCTCTTCCTGGGCCTGCCTTTATAAAAATAGACCATAGACCCTACAGCGGCCTCACCCATTATATTCGACACGTCAAATGCCTCTATGATCTCGATCGATCCCTTTATGCCGAGCATGTCCCTTAGCTCTTCAACCTCCTCGCGAGGCAGATAGCTTATCGCTTTCTCTTTGATCGAGCTCAGGGCCTCTATCCTGGCTTTTAACCGGCCCGCCTCTTCATAGTCCTCTCTTTTTGAGGCCTCCATCATCTTCCCAGCCAGATGTTTTATAAGGGCTGACCTGTCTCCTTCAAGGAATAACTTAAGTTCCGCAACCGTATCCATGTAACTCTTCCAGTCCACTTTCTTCGCGCACGGGCCCGGACACTGCTTAATATGATAATTCAGACAGACACTCTTGGGCATCCTGACACATGTACGGAGCGGAAACATCCTGCGAAGCATTACGAGCGCTTCCCTAAGAAGCTTCGCGCTTGTATAAGGGCCGTAATAGAGCGCTTCGTCATCGGCCTTCTTGCGCGTAATTAATAAACGGGGAAATTCTTCGTTCATGGTAAGTTTCAGCCTCGGGTAGCTCTTATCATCTTTCAGCGCGACGTTGTACTTAGGCGCAAGCTGTTTGATAAGGCTATTTTCATATATGAGCGCCTCTGCCTCCGTCGATGTTCCGATATACGCTATATCCGCCACCTTGCCGGCCATAACCCTGGTCCTTTCGGCAAGCGCACGATGCGGATAAAAATAGCTAGAGGCTCTCTTCCTTAAATTTATCGCTTTCCCCACATAAAGGACACTGCCGGACGAGTCCTTCATTATATATACTCCCGGCGATACGGGGAGCCCCCTTACCTTCTCTCTGATATCCATGTAGAAAAACCTCTTATCTCTTTCACGCCGATAATATACCCGACCGCGAGAAATGAGATCATACCAGACGCTATCGTGACACAAAGACCAACAGGGCCTAAATGCGCCAGCATTATCGATAATGCTTTTAAGACCGCCGTCATAACAAGGCTGGCGGCCAATACTCTTAAGAACGAATCGATTATGGCTTTAGTACCGAAGTCACCCAGTTTATTCCTGAGTAAAATGTAGAGCGTTATGAAGTTGAAGCTTGCGCTTATGCTCGTGGCTAGCGCTAATCCTCCCAGCTTCATGGGCCACATCAATATCAGACTAAAGGTTATATTTATAAGCACGGCCGCAAAGGCGGTTTTTACAGGGGTTCTGGTATCATGCATCGAATAGAAAGCAGTAACCAATAACTTTATGCCGCCGTATGATAATAATCCGAATGAGTAAAAGAAGAGGGCGCTTTCGGTTATGGAGGTGGAATAGGCCGTAAACGCGCCCCTCTGAAATAGTATCCTTATTATGGGCAGCCCAAGCACGGCCAGAGCAAAACTCGCGGGCGTCATTATTAAGAAAACTGTCCGAAGAGAAAACGAAAGAGTCCCCTTCATCTGCTCTATATCGTTCGAAGCGAATTCCCTGCTCATCTTAGGAAGCGCGGCTTGAGCAAGCGCAAGCCCGAATATGGCCAGCGGAAATTGTATGAGCCTGTTCGCGTAATATAATGCCGCGACACCGCCTGCTCCGACCACTGAAGAGAGAGAAGCAAGTATCGTATCGACGAATATATTTATCTGATATACGGCGGAACCGAGCGCGCGGGGCATCAGCAATTTCCCTATCCTCTTCACGGCCGGATGCCTGAACCCGTCTTTTAACCTTATGCTGATCCCGTGTCCATACATGAACGGCATATTCAATGCCAGTTGAACAGCTCCCCCGGCCAGCACTCCTATGGCAAGGCCCATCACGCCTATCCTCGGATATAGCCATACTGTCGAGACGATCAGTAACAGGTTCATCAGGCACGGCCCGAATGCCGGCGCGGCAAAATGCTTAAGCGAATTCAATATTCCCATCGAGTACGCTGTGAGCCCTATTACAATAAGATACGGGAACATCATGCGGTTTAACATGACCGTCATCTGAAATTTCTCGGGATCGGCCATAAAACCGGGCGCCATGACCCGGACAATAACAGGTGAGAATATTATACCCAGAACGGTCAATACCGAAAGGGTTGCCAGCGATATATTGAATAGGACCCTCGATGCGCGAACGAACTCTTTTTCATCTCCCAGGGCCTTATACTCGGAAAGGACGGGCACTATGGCCGAATTCATCGCCCCTTCGCCGACAAGGTCTCTAAGCGTATTCGGGATCCTGAACGCTACTACAAAAGCCTGGGCGATCATGCTCGTGCCGAAAAAATTCGCGAATACAATGTCCCTTATAAAGCCCAACACCCTGCTCAGGGCCGTCGCGAAGCCGATAACGCCTGTCGAACGCATCATACTTTTATTACTCATAAAAAGGTTGACCTCAAATACCCTAAATGTTATAATTACACGATTTAATTCAGTTGATAAAAGATATTTCAAATCTAAGGAGTCGAAAAGTGCCAATCGAAAGAACCGCGTATAAAGAGCTCAGGAAAGCCAAACTCAGGCATTTCAAGAACATATCCACAAAGACCGAAATAAGGACCCTTGTCAAGGGCTTCGAAAAGCTCGTAGCAGACAAAAAACCGGATGAAGCCAAAAAAGCGCTTAATACGGTTGTTTCTAAAATAGATAAGGCCGCGTCAAAAGGGGTTTTAAAGAGTAATACCGCATCCAGAAAGATAACCCGCCTTATGAAGAAATTCTCATCTCTAAAGAAGGCATAACCTTATAAGAGCGAGTTCCAGGACCGTTCCGGGGCTAAATTTGGATCTTTTTATATCCAGATCTGCCCGCAGCAGAAGCTCTATATTCGATCTTATCTTTCCCATATTAAATCCGGCAAGCTGCCTGAAAAACTCATCCTGAAATCTCCGGCCGATCCTTAAAATAGAGGCAATAGTATAGTCATTTTCGCCCCTTTCTTTTAAGGTCTTGGCTTTTAACATCCTCTTAAGGTGCCAGGAGAGGATACCTATTATCTCATATTCTTTCTTGCCGTTAGAGGTCAAATTCGAACTTATCTTTATGGCATCGGTTATATTCCTTCGGCCTATCGCATCGGTTATGTCGAATGCGGAGATGACCAGGCTTTTGCCGACAAGCTCTTCCACGTCATCCGAGCTTATCTCTTTCCTCGAGCCTATAAATGTAACTAATTTGTCCAGTTCCTGCGAAAGATAAGACAGATCATTACCCTCGAGTTCTTTTAATATGGCAGAGGCGCCATTGTCTATCGTTTTGCCTTTTTCGCCGACATAGCTCTTCATCCAGGATATGAGCATAGAACCCGTAGGCATTCCAAGATACCGGACACTGATCCGCTTAATGGCTTCATCATAATCTTTTAATACGGAATCATTCTTAGCTTCCAGGATAAGATATGCGGACTTTGAAGGTTTTTTTATGTAATCTATAAGACTATTCCTGAACTCATCAGGCGCCTTCTCTATATCCTTTATAACGATGAGCCGCTTATCGGATAAAAGCGGCACGGTATTAAGCTGGCTGAAAACCTCTCCCGCTTCAAGCTCACCGCCATAGAATGTTATTTGGTCATATTGGTATTGGGATTTTCCCTGGAGGGACGACCTCAGGTCTTTTAAGGCTTCTTCTTTCAGGTATTTATCGTCTCCGATAAATAAAAAGACCGAGACTTGCGGAGTTACCATGCCTCAATAGTTCTCTCTACTATACGCTTTGCAAGATCATCTATTGCATCATTTATCGCCGCGGCCTCGCTTTTCGAGCCACTGCCTGAGAGGCGGTATGTGGTTTCTCCGGCGAACCCCTTCTCTGTCCAGAGAACCTTACCGTTTAAAGCATCTTCAAGCTGCATATTAACTATAAGCTTTATTCTATATTCTTCCACGTTGTCATTCGCGTCATAACGCAGGGAATCCCGCTTATAGTCGACCAACTCGCTCTTCAATACAAGGTTTGCTTTCTCTTCGGGAGCTATCTTAAGGTTCCCATCAAACAGAAACCTGTCTATCACAGCCTTTGTTATATCGGTCTCCATGCCGGGCCTGTAGCCTCTGTACATTCTGAGCTCGCTCTGTTCGGCGGCGACATTGATACTGTTTTTGACATTTTCCACGCATATTGTCTTAAACTCGGGAGGCAGTAAAGATGCCGTCGTGTACCCGCATCCGGAAACGGCCAATAGCGATATTAAAGATAGCGTCATAAGGCATTTATTCATCTTTTTTTGTCCCTTCCGTTTTCTTATCAAAATTGAGCGGCGCCCATCCTTTTTTAGTCTTATTTTTATCGGACTTTTCGGTTTTGCTTTCAGTCTTTTTATCGATGTTGAGGCCGTAAGCCCACCATCTCTTCTTAGCCGGGGGCTTAACAACTTCTGCCGGTTTCTCTGCAACAGACGCCGGTGCAGCCACAACAGGAGCGGTCCCAACAGGCGCCGCCACAACAGCGGGCGGCGTAGCTGCCTCAGAAGGCGCTGCGATAGGTGACACAGCGGCAGGGGCCGTTTCAACAGGCGCAGCTGTAACAGGAGCTGATTCGACAGGAGCTACTGCGGCAGCTGGTGCCGTAACAACAGCGGGAGCCGCTATGGCGGCCGGCGCGGTCTTCTGGGGCGCGATCTTCTTAACTTTCTTTTCGCTTTTACCGAACCATGGAGTCCAGCCCTTCTTTCCGGCCTCAAACTCCGCCGCGGGCTTATGCGAATAGTTGCCGCTCTTAAGATCCCTTATCCTTGTAACCGCTATTTCCGCGGAAATACTGTCTGGATACCTGTCGATCACATCCTGATAATATATTATAGCGCTTACATAATGTTTCTGCTTCTCGTAAAACTCCGCGGTCATGAATGACTTTTCCGCCGCCTTGTTCTTAAGGCGCTTTATGGTCGTATGCGCCTCTTTGGTTAATTTCTCATCGGCAGTGGTACCTGCAAATTCCTCGAAAGCTTTCAGGGCCTTATCGGTCGGGGCGGCGTCATATGCCGGCGAAAGAGATGCCTTATATGCGCTATTAGCCATCTCATATCTTGCCTGCTCATATAGCTTAGAAGAGGGGTAATCATCGAGTATCTTCTGGAAAGCGATCGTGGCCTCATCATACCTGCCGGCATCCTTCATGGTCGCTGCCATTTTGAACTGCGCCTCATCGGCAAGTTTTCCGAACGGCGCGTTCTCGACAACTTTCTTATATATCTCGACGGCTCTGTCGTAAGACGTCATTATCTCCGCGCCCAACACCTTGGGGTTCTTTTTCGACGCGTAGATATTGCCTATATTGAATTCTCTGGATATTATCTCATCTATATTGCTTACGTGGGGAAAATTGTCTATCGCTTTCTGGTAGCTCTGAAAAGCTATATAATATTTACCCTGGCTATCATAAGACAGGCCGGCATAATACTGAGCTTCAGCGGCATACTCGGAATATTCATAGTTCTTCACAAGCTTCTCGAATTCTGTAGCGGCCCTTTTATAGTCTTTAGCGTTATAAAAGTCCATCGCCCAGTCGTATTGTTCTTTTGGGGTGTCCTTAACAGCGTACTTGGGATTTATAAACTTTTTCGTTTCGGGGGTCCAGACCCAATAAGCCCGGGCCGTGTATGGTAACACGAGTAAGAGCAGCAGGTTCACTATTATTATAATAGGTATAAATCTTTTCATAATTAGGTAGGATTATACCATGCAGCTATCGGAGTAGTCAAAAGAAAGTGATGAAAGGATTATATCGTTTTGGGAAGGTCAGGGTTTACGCTGGCAGAGCTCAGGCTCTGGTTTACAAAATTGAGGATATTGGTCTTATCTTCTCTATTAATTTCCAGGAATTGATTTCCAAGTTCATACTGGTCGGTCGATGGTATCCTTCTGATCCATGCGACCTTGGAAATTGCCTTGATCGGTTTCAATGTGGTAGGTATAGAGATCTCTACAACCAGACGGCAGGCCAATGATATAAATTTATTCGTATGAAAACAGACTCCGCCTTCGCTTAAATTTACTGAAGTAGCGCCCGCGGGAAGCTCCGTCGCTACACGGAGATTTTTATACCTTATTGGAACGTTGGAGTCTACTCTCTTATAACGTCTCTTATCTTCTATGTTTGCAAAATTCTCCACTCTATTATCCATTTCTCCTATGCTGCGAAACATTATGATTGTTAACTACGATATTACTCTACCATATTTTATGTATATTGTCAAGGTTAGGTAGAAAAAAGCTAGTTATCCTCCAGGTACGGTTTCGCATCATACGACTCTTTATTCACCGACACTATGACAGTACCATTATCTTTAGTTTTATAAATAATTGGATTTGAATCAGTTAAAGCTTTTAATGTCTTCTGTGACGGCGCCCTATATTTATTCATTTTAGCGACGCTGATAACCGCGATTTTAGCGCCGGAGGCGTCAAAAAAGTTTTTTACAGCGGCCTCGCTTCCTACATTCCCACCATGATGCGGTATCTTGATAATATCCGATCCCAAAAAATTTCCATATTTATCCGTCATCCTTTCGAGAGCATAGCCGCTGGCGTCGCCGCAAAAAAGCGCGTCGAAAGTTCTATAATGAATTTTCAGGACCAGGGAATTTTCATTACAGTCGGCGATCTCCTTATTTTTCTCGGGGTTAAGCACAAAGATCGTTCCGCCGTTAAAATTAATAGCATCGCCCTCTCTCATTATTTCGTGACGTATTTTTTTAGTTTTGACTGCGCGCTGATATTTGTCAAATATCACGCTTTTTTCACAGGAGGCGCCACTATCCATAACGCGATCGACTTTAAAGTTCTCTAGTATATATATAATTCCGCCAAGGTGGTCTTCGTGAAAATGTGTCACGATCACAGCGTCAAGCTTATTTATCTTTTTATTCCATAAGTACGGCGCCACCACTGACCTGGCAGCATCGAAACTCTCTTCATCGCCGCCCGAACCGGCGTCAATCAGCACATTTTCCCCTCCGGGAAGCTCTACGAGAGCTGAGTCCCCCTGCCCTACATCCAGAAAAGTGATTTTTAAGAGCCCGTCTTTTATCGCCAAGGCATCCGACCATACCAGTCCGTTAAAAAATAGCAACATCAGTATGAGCATCCCGGCCCTTCGAAGCTTGAGTTTTCCAAACTCGACCCTGGGAGGCATGACGATCAGAGATATCGCGGCATAATAAATAATCATAAACTCCGGAGACGGAGCGGCGACGCGTATATAGGCAAACGGGAAGCCTGCGAGGAAATGGTTTACCGTAAAAATAGTTCCGCAAAACGCGCTTATTCCATGGGCTACAATCCCCGCTAAAAATTCGGAAAGGATGTCCGCAAGTAAAAATATAAAAGAGGCCGCGGTCAATAAGAATAATGCCGGAACCACAACGAGGTTCGCAATCAAAGCCACCGGAGATATGATGTTAAAATAAAAGGCTACGATCGGCCATGTACCGAGCCACGCGGCGATGGAGACTGAGACAGCGCTCAATATGTATAATCTGGATTTACCCCAAAATGAATTACGCTTGATCATATCTATCCCAAGGAAACTGTTTATTTTTGGCATGAATATTATCATGCTGGCAATCGATATGAATGATAATTGAAAACTTGGGTCAAAGAGCTCTTTAGGACTCGCTAAAAGCATTATAAATGCGGTAAATGCCAGAGAATTCAGCATCTCCGATTCCCTGTCTATCAGATATCCGGCTACAAATACTATAAATATTATAACCGCCCTTACTATGGGCGGGCTTGAACCGGCTATAAATGTGTACAGAATCATTATGCAAGCAACCAGGACCAGGCTTATCTTCTTCGGCAGCCTGAAAAGCGCCAGCGCACCCAGGAAGATCGCGGCGATCAGGCCGACATTAAGCCCGCTTATGGCAATTGCGTGGATCGTCCCCGTCTTTATGAAATCGTTATTCAAGCTGTATCTCAGATCGGTCCTGTCTCCTATCATTATAGCTTTGATAAAACCGCTATACGGAGCTTCGAAGTGCTTATCCATAACCGTTCGCATCCAATTTCGTAAGCGGTAAGCCACGGCCTTAACGGGGTTTGAAATACGATCGCTTACTATTTCTACGGCATCTCCCTCTTTAACTCTGAATCGAGCGTATATATCTTTTATCGCTAAATATTTTGTGTAGTCAAATAGCCCGGGATTTTTCAACCCGACGGGTTTTGATATTATCCCTTCAATTATTATTTTCTGGCCGAAATGAAGCGGTTCTTTAACGCGGGCATACAGACCCACATCGATGAGTCCCCTCGATTCGCGCCAGGAACCGCCTTCTTTCACAGAATCCACGTTTAATACAAAACTAGTTTTGCTTTTATGATAGGATGTAAAGCTGACTATGGGGTCATCCGAGATAACGCCCTGCAAAGACACCTTTACAGGAGTATCCGATGCGAATCTCGATATATGATCGCCCGGAAGTATGATGGAATTCTGGTAATAGAGGATACCGAATAAAAATACGGCTATATATAACGCTGTGTGCGAAAGCAGGTTCTTTTTAATGGATAATATCGAAACCAGCAGGAAGAGCGCAGTCAGGGAAAAGGTATAGGCCGGGGAGGCCTTGAAAAGAGCCGAGGAAACTATGCCGAGAGCGAACGGTACCAGGAGGTAAAGGATCGGGCGTTTCATCTACGGCCCTCACTCTAAAGAAACATCGTCTTTTATCTTTGAAAAAAGCTTATCTCCTATGCCCGGCACCTTCTTCAGGTCTTCTGTAGAAACGAATAACCCGTTCTTCAGCCGGTATTCCGCTATACGGCCCGCCAGGACCGGACCTACGCCTTTCAGGCCCGTCAATTCCTCGACAGAGGCCTTGTTGATATTGATCTTTTTACTGCTTTCGGAGATATCTTTGCCGGATGAGACCGGCGAAGCTTGGTGAGATTCTATGCGTAAGTTTCCTACGGGAGACGATCTTCTATAAATTATTACACCTGTGCCGACCAGAAGAGCGGCCAGTAAAAATATTATTAACTTCTTTTCCAGTCTTTCCAGGTTGAACATATCGAATGCCGGATATCTCTTAGGCGGTCATATTACTATGTTAACGAGTTTCTTAGGGACAATTATAAATTTTTTAACAACTTTTCTGGATATCCATTTACTGACTTTAGGATCGGCGAGCGCAAGTTCTTTTAACGCCTCTTCTTTTATATCAACTGGAGCCTCTATCGTAGACCGGAGCTTTCCGTTTATCTGGACAGGCATGGTGATAACATTTTCCACTATCGCATCTTTGTCGAACGCGGGCCAGGGCGAACGGAATATGCTGTTCTTCTTCCCTATGAGCTGCCACATCTCTTCGGCGATATGCGGAACGAACGGCGCCAGGAGCACAATAACGCTTTCTGCGGCTTCGTGCAAAACAATGGAACTGCCGGCGTCCTCGGCCTTGCCGATAAGATCGTATGACTCATTCACCAGCTCCATTATAGAGCTTATCGCCGTATTGAAATGAAAACCGCCGTCAAGGTCGTCGGTCACCTTCTTTATTGTCAGATGGATCTTGCGCCGTAAATTCGTCTCTTCCTGCGACAATCCCGCTCCCGCGGGGGCCTTCGCCTTAGAGGTGCGCACTTTCTCGGTCAGCCGCCAAACCCTTCCCAGGAACCTGAAAGCGCCCTCGACTCCCCTATCGGACCACTCGGCGTCCTTTTCCGGGGGCCCTATGAATAGCGTGTAGAGCCTTACCGTGTCCGCGCCGTATTCGTTGATCAGGTCGTCCGGCGAAACGGTATTACCTTTAGATTTCGACATCTTCACGCCGTTCTTCGTGATCATCCCCTGCGTGAAGAGGTTCTTAAACGGTTCGTCAAACCCGACGCGGCCGATATCGTGCAGGAATTTCGTTATGAACCTGGAATAGAGAAGGTGCAGTATCGCGTGCTCCACCCCGCCGATGTACTGATCGACCGGAAGCCATTTATTTACGATGGCCGTATCGAACGGCTTATCATCCGTCCGGGGCGTTATATAGCGTAGATAATACCAGCTCGAATCGACAAATGTATCCATCGTGTCGGTCTCGCGCGAGGCAGCGCCGCCGCAAGCCGGGCATCTGGTATTCACGAATTCCTTAGACGCCCTGAGCGGCGACTCGCCGGTCGGTCTGAACTCCACATCATGGGGCAGTAAGACCGGAAGATCTTTATCCGGCACAGGAACGGTGCCGCATTTGCCGCAGTAGACTATCGGGATCGGGGCGCCCCAGTATCTCTGGCGCGAGATAAGCCAGTCGCGAAGCTTATACTGCGTCGAGTGCTTTCCATACCCGTTCTTTTCGAAATAATCGGCTATCTTTTCTATGGCCGAAGGCGAAGGCATATCATTAAACTGTCCGGAGTTAGTCATAGCGCCTTCGTCCGTATATGCTTCTTTCATGGTTCCCGCGTTCAATGGGTTTTCAGGATTATCTATAACGATAGTTATCGGAAGTTGATATTTCTTCGCGAAATCGAAATCCCTCTGGTCATGGGCAGGGACCGCCATGATAGCGCCCGACCCGTATTCCATCAGGATATAATTTGCCACATAGACAGGCATCTTATTGCCGTTCACCGGGTTTATGACATATCGGCCGGTAAATACGCCCTCTTTTTCGATTTTCGCGTCGGAGCGGTCGATCCTGGAGACATCGCGCATCTTCTGTATCTCTTTCGATAGTCTTGCCTCATCCTTAGCGCCTTTTATTAAACCAAGGGCCATCGGATGCTCCGGAGCTATGGCCATAAACGTAGCGCCGTATATGGTGTCGACTCTGGTCGTGAAGCACCTGAGGGTCCCGCCGGATCCCTCCATTTTGAAATCTATCTCCACGCCGCGGCTCCTGCCGATCCAGTTGCGCTGCATGACCTTCACGCGCTCCGGCCAATCGGTCAGTTTATCGATATCGTTCAACAGCCGGTCCGCGTACTCCGTGATCTTAAAGAACCATTGCTCCAGATCTTTCTGTGTCACTTCCGTGGAACAGCGCTCGCAGGCGTTCTCTACGACCTGTTCGTTCGCAAGCACCGTCTTGCAGGATGGGCACCAATTGACAAAAGCCTTCTTCTTATAGGCCAATCCCTTCTCGTATAGTTTCAGAAATATCCACTGTGTCCACTTGTAGTATGACGGAAGGCACGAGATGACTTCCCTATCCCAATCGTATTCGACGCCCCAGCGGTTAAACTGGGTTTTCATGGTATTGATATTATTTAGGGTGGAGGTCTCGGGATGGATGCCGCCTTTTATGGCGGCGTTCTCGGCCGGAAGGCCGAACGCGTCGAATCCCATCGGCGTCAGCACATTGAAACCGCGCATCATCTTATAGCGCGCGACCGCGTCGCCTATGATATAGTTGCGACCATGGCCGACATGAAGCGCCGCCGACGGATATGGGAACATCATCAGGCAATAATATTTGTTCGCGGCATCATTGGTATCTACATTGAATAGCCTCTTCTGGCGCCAGAACCGCTGCCACTTCGGCTCTATCGTATCAAAAGGAAATAGTTTCTCGTCCATCATCTGTCCTTGATCATCTTTTTTGCCGAACGCATGTTCATCTTATCGTCTCTATCCGTATTTTTAGGGGTTTCCATTATAAACGCGGCGCCCTTAAGTTTAGGATGATTTATTATGCGCTTCAGGCCCTCGAGACCTATATTGCCTTTTCCGATATGCTGGTGTCTGTCAACATGCGAACCAAGCCCGGAAAGACTGTCATTAAAATGCACTACTTTAATGCGCTGAAGACCGACAAGCTTATCAAACGCTTTCAACGTGGATTCGAGGCCTGCCCTGGTCTTAATATCATAACCGGATTCAAAGGTATGCGCGGTATCCAAACATACGCCTATATTTTCGGTTTCATCCAGGCCATCTATTATGCTTTTGATCTGTTCGAACTTATAGCCTATGATCGATCCTGAACCCGCGGTATTCTCAAGGAGCACCTTCGTCTTTGGTTTCGCCTTATTCATTATTTCATTCAAGGCCTTCGCGAACCTTTTAATGCCATCCGTCTCTCCGCTTCCCACATGGCTTCCAAGATGAGTAACGAAATATTCCGCGCCAAGCTCATCTGAGCGCCCGAGATCTTCAATATAGGCGTCTATCGATTTTCTATAAAGTCCGGCGTCGGGAGACGCGAGATTGATCAGGTAAGGGATATGAACCACTACCGGATTTATATCAAATTCTTTTTTTAGCCGCTTAAACTGCACAATATCTGAAGAGACGAGCTTCCCAGTCTGCCACCCGCGCGGGTTCCGGCTGAAAATCTGCATAGTATTACAGCCAAGAGCCTTCGCGCGTTCAAGCGACTCGTAGATCTTCCCGGCAATCGATACATGTAATCCTATGCGCATAGTTTATTGGTGCCGAGGGAGGGAGTTGAACCCTCATGCCCGTGAGGACACCGGTTTTTGAGACCGGCCTGTATGCCAGTTCCAGCACCTCGGCGCTCGCAAGCTTCTTTCATTGCTTCAACATAAGGGAAAGGAACATTAAGGAAAACCGATTTAGGTTTTCCTTAAACTGCACGAGTATGGTGGAGCTGACGAGAATCGAACTCGTGACCTCACAATGCCATTGTGATGTGATCCCTCTTCACCACAGCCCCATGAATTTTACAATTATATCAGATATTATACGGAATGTATAGAGAAACGGAGATTCGTGAAACGAATCTCCGCAAGCGCAACCCAGGAATTACTGATTAGCTGTTACATCCAGGGTGCCCACCTGACCTACGCCTTCAATAACAAAGTTAAGCATTGTAATCTTGGTCCAATCTATGCCGGTTATTAGAGATTTGTTGACCACCCATGTCTGCTCTGTAACGTCGCTTATGCCCGTAAGATACAGGGAAAATTTTACACCGCTGCTATCTATTATCTCAAATTTGATCCTTGTGTGAGTGCCCTTTATTTTAAATGCCAGAGCATCGATGCTGCTCATATTTATTGTCGAAGTGTAATTAATTGACGCGGCGGCCCAAGTCGTCTGCATTGTGTTATAAGTCAATGTAAAGCCCGTCGAGGTCGTACTGACCGATGCCGTCGCCGCAGGATCGGCCACACCATAAACATTCCTGCCTGTCGTAGGCAGGTTCGGCGCCGGAGGAGCAGGAACTATCGGAGCTGGAGCTATCCACTGAGTAGCTTTTACCCTGTTTACAAATAACGTGCCGCTCTGGTTATCGCCTTCGACTATAAAATACATATAAGCGACTTTTGTCAAGTCTATGCCGGTGAGATCCGACGTCGGGATAGACCAGATCTTTTCATTGTTAAGATCTATGCCGCCCAGATATACGGAAACTGAATTGCCAGCGGAATCCTTGACTTCGAGCTTGACCCTTTGCGGTGTGCCCTGTAATCCAAACACCAGATTCGTCAGGCCGCTTAAGTCTCTGGAGGCCGCGACTCCCGCCACATTATACGCAAACCCCGCACCGGCCCATACGCCGCCGACGGGAATATTGTACACCACTTTCATTCCTCTTTCAGTGGCTTCCGCCGTAGTAACGTTAATCAGAGAATTGATGGCTGGATAATCCACTCCCTGTCCGGGAATATTGATATCCTGGCTTGTCAGGGTTGTTGAAGGTGATATCCACAGAGGGTTCGGCGTTCTGCTGATCCACAACGTACCTGTAGCGTTCTCCGCCTCTACAACGAATGTCACATATTTGACTTTAGTAAGATCTATGCTCTGGAGTAAGGACGTGGGTATCGCAAATATCCTTTCCTGATTCGGGTCGACGCCTTCAAGATAGACTGAGACGGCATTATTCAAGCTGTCTTTAAACTCAACTTTCACCCTATGGCTGTTGCCCTTTACGCCTACTATTATATTTTGCGTACCGCCTAAGTTAACAGGCTGATCATAGACAATGCCTCCAGCCGACCAGCCGCTCTGAATGTTAAAATAGTCGCAAACCCATCCGGTGGCAGTATCAACTATATCTTTAAACGCCAGGAAGTGCTTAGCCTGTAGGGCCTTACGCAGAGCCTCCTGCTCAGCGGTCAACGCTGGCGGCGTAACAACCGATTGACCGCTTAAGCTTAAGGCATTTTGATAAAGGCCTTTTACGGTATCCAACTTATTGATACTGGCAAAATAATTTTCAACATAATTTCCAACCGTATCGCCCTGCAATGCCAATACGATCATCCCATCGTCCAACGCCAGCTTACGATTACTTGTGCTGCCGTTAATAGCGATGGCGTCTTTGAAACCAAACGGCGTATCGATCCCGGTAACGCCGCTCAAAGCGCCTAGCCAGCTCATAGCCATTGAGGGGTCTGTAAGGTACGCAAGCGCTGAAGCATAAGGCGCGCTGACATTCTGCGGCGGCGCGAAGGCCGCGAGAGCAGCGACACCGAACGCTGCATATCCGTCCGCCGTATACGGATTCATAGAAGCAGATAATAATGATGATAATCCATTGGTCTTTGCGAAATAGTCCTGGACAATAGCGAAGTTCCTTAAGGCAACCCCAAAGCCGCTTAATGATCCATTGGCGCTCGACCAGGCCGCCTCTTTGAAGAATATGCTCGGCAAGAACGGCTGGAACATGGAACCGCTGCCAGACTTCAACGTATCTACACTCGCTCCACCCCCTACCGTAACCGTAGTATTCTTCTTCTCGAGATTTGTCCATATAGCCTGGTTTATGCCATCTTGAACTATACCGAATATGACCCCAAGCCTTAATTCGTCGAATATATTATCCGCATAATAAGGCGTTCCATCCGGAAATCCTTGAGGAGTAGCGACATTACTGGAATCTATGTTCAATGCAAGATACATCTTATTTACAGTCGTATCGGTAAGTTTGGTCCAATCCATTCCGTTAAGTATGGTCTGCGCGTTATCCACAAGTAGTTTTATTGGATCCGCGGGATCCGCGCTCGCGTCAGCTTGAGCCTTGTACGCTCCTATAACCGCAGCAAGCGAGGCTGCAAGATTACCGTTATCAGCCTGAGAGATAACATGCACGGCTGCATTAGGATCTTTTTGCGGCACACCATTAACAAAATTATACCAATAGTAAAAACCGTTCCATTTCTGATCTGCAGGAAGATCTTTAAGCGCGGTGATGGATTTTGCAAGCATGGCAAATGCATCTTGCTGACTAACGCCCGTAACAACCAGATCACCTTTTGCTATAAGCAGCCACTGCGTCATAGATAGACCGATATTTGTCGGTGATGTAAATCTTCCAATCTCGCCTACAGCTGGATTTGTATCGTAAGTAAGCTTAAGGCCATATTGCGTAACGTCGACGTTTGCAGTCACGTTGTTGGTACCAGGGAATCTTGTGATTCCGGGGGAATAAAGACTTTGAGACGGAAGATTTACATCTGCCAGTGGCGAGATTCGCGTTACCCAGGATAGATGAGACGTTCACGGCGTAGTACTGCATGGCGGTGGATGATACGCCTGTTAAATATATGTCGCTCTTATTGCCAAGGGAATCGGTGAGTTCAAGTTTTACGGTACCCTCGGTGCCTTTCACTCCTATTATAAGGGTCTTACCTGTTAAATCGGTTGAGGTGGCGTAACCTAGGTTAGCCCCTATCCAGCCGCCGTTAACGCCGGATTTTGTATCGTAGTTATTTATCGCGAATCCGTAGGTGGTGAGCGTGAGAGTTCCTATTACGGCTGTGGGCTTAAATACACCGGGAGCCGGGTCTGTGAGAGAGTTAATGGGGATATTCACGTCACCGCCGGTCTTAGTGGGGTCATTGGCTGTGGTGATGGTCTTAGGGGTGTAGTTTATGGCTATGTTCCCTGTCTTATTGTCGCCTTCGACTATTACCGCGATGTCCTTTACGCTTGAGAGGTTGGCATTACCTGAGAGCTTCGATAAGTCAATCGAATAGTACTGCATGCTGGAAGACGAGACGCCTGTTAAATATATGGAGCTCTTGTTACCAGACGCGTCGGTGATCTCAAAGCGGAGGGTACCTTCTGTTCCCTGGACTCCCATAACTATTGTAGTCCCCGAGAGGTTCTGGGCTAGAGTGTAATTTAAGTCAGAGCCTATCCAGCCGCCGTTTACTCCACTGGAGGTGTTATATCCTGTTATAGCCATGCCGTGGTCCGTCCTTACCATCGTTCCTGTGGCCGATGAGGGATTTATCATCATGGGCGATGGGACGAATATGTCGGTGGCCGGGATATTGACGTTTATGAGAGACTTCGTCGGATCAGGCGGTATGGTGGACGAGTTTTTCATGTAGTCTATGGCCAAGTTACCTATCTTGTTATCGCCCTCGACCACCACTGTGACGTTCTTAACTTGAGCGAGATTCGCGTTACCCAGGATAGATGAGACGTTCACGGCGTAGTACTGCATGGCGGTGGATGATACGCCTGTTAAATATATGTCGCTCTTATTGCCAAGGGAATCGGTGAGTTCAAGTTTTACGGTACCCTCGGTGCCT